>CAIXSK010000217.1 GCA_903922075.1 uncultured beta proteobacterium
AAGCGCAGATGCACGGCGTTCGATACCTTGTTGACGTTCTGCCCGCCCGCCCCCTGGGCGCGGATGGCGGTGATTTCTACTTCGTCGGGCGGGATGATGAAGGTGGGGGGCATGTAGGCGAGGCGGGAATCAGTGATCGGGAAGAATGGTAACAAGATTGTGTGAAGCTTCCTCTGCGCATTGTGACGGCCATGCTGCGCGGCATGGCCCAACCGGAGGACTATGACTTGATTTCAATCACCGACGTAAAGGATTTCATCGATCTGGACAAGGAAACGGTCTACGCCGTCCACCAGGCCCTGGGGTTGCCGGCCGACGAGGCAATCACCCTGGCGCATCAGTTGCTGGCCACCGAGACAGGCCTGATTGTCCTTCATCACATGTTTCGGGATCAGATTGCCGACGCCGAGGCGAATCGCCAGCCATCACGCGCAACCGAGATGCGACAGGCCTACGCATATTTCGCTCGCAAATACCCACTGCCTCACGTGTTGTGACAAGGGCTTGATACGTCGCCCTCGGACAAGGGATCTCAGCGGACGCAATTCCGTTCAAACCGCGTCAGGTGCACGTCGATGCTTAGCGTCAGCGCCGTCAATGCCGCTGCCCGGGCGCGCCCCTCAGTGCTGGCGCGGTAGAGGTGCGGGGTCATGGCGAGGAGGTCGGCGATCTGCTCGGCGCCGTCGAGGTCCAGCGTGTAGCGGACGGTGTCGCCGGGCAGGGCGGTGAAACCTTCCGGTGCCTGTGGCTCGGCCGTGCGCTGCGGCTTCAGCGTCGGGTAGATGATTTCGCGCAGTTCGCGCAGGTGATCCGGGCCGGCGTCGACTTGCAGCAACTGGCCGCCCGGTTTGAGGACGCGGGCGAATTCGGGATAGACCGGGAAGCCGAACAGGCACAGCACGCGGTCGAGGGTGCCGGGTAGCACGGGCAGGTTGGCGTTGCTGCCGACGGTCCAGTTTGGCTGCGGGTCCTGTTTGGCGGCCGACAGCACCGCCCATTTGGAAATATCCAGGCCGAGTACGGCCAGCTTCCGGCCGTCGGCGCTTGCGGCGGCGGTCAGTTGGCGCAGGTAGTAGCCTTCGCCGCAGCCGGCGTCGAGCACGCTGGCCGTGGTGGCGGCGGGCAGGTCAGCCAGTGTGGCGCGGGCGAGGGCCTCGGCTATCGGCTGGTAGTGGCCGGCGTTGAGAAAGCGCCGGCGGGCGGCGACCATTTCCTTGCTGTCGCCGGGGTCCAGCGAACGCTTTTTCTGGACCGGCAACAGATTGACGTAGCCCTCGCGGGCTATGTCGAAGCAGTGGCCGCTGGCGCAACGCCAACTGCCGCCCTCGCGGTGCAGCGGCTTGCCGTCGAGCGGGCAGGCCAGCGCCGGGAATGGGGTAGTGGTCATGGCTGGTGCCGGCCCGAGGAGGTTTTCGCTTAGGCGGCCCGCTTTTGCGCAGCCGAGGCTTCTTCGCGCACACGCTTGGCTTCGTCGAGCAGGTAGCGCTGGTAGTCTTCAAGATCGCCGTCGAAGGGCGCGACGCCGCCCTTGGAAACCAGCCAGAATTCGTCGCAGACTGAACGGAGCAGGGCGCGGTCGTGGCTGACCAGCATGACGGTGCCTTCGAATTCGTTGAGGGCGACGGCCAGCGCCTCGCGGGTGTTGAGGTCGAGGTGATTGGTCGGCTCGTCGAGCAGCAGCAGGTTGGGGCGCTGCCAGACCAGCATGCACAGGACCAGCCGGGCCTTTTCGCCGCCGCTCATGGTGCCGACGGCCTGCTTGACCATCTCGCCGCCGAAATTGAAGGTGCCGAGAAAGTTGCGCAGCTCCTGCTCGCGGCCCGGCACGTTGCTGCGGCCGTTGGCGATCGCTTCCTTGGCCAGGCGGACCATGTGTTCGAGCGGGGTGTCCTGCGGGCGCAGCACGTCGAGTTCCTGCTGGGCGAAGTAGCCGATGTTCAGGCCCTTGCCTTCGGTGACTTCGCCGCTGACCGCCTGCAGGGCGCGGGCGATGGTCTTGACCAGTGTGGACTTGCCCTGGCCGTTGGCGCCGAGGATGCCGATGCGCTGGCCGGCCATCACCGAGCGGTTGATGCCGCGGACGATGACGGTCGGCGGCGTGCCTTCCGGGGCGTCGTCGGGCGGCGGGTAGCCGATGGTGGTATCGACCATCGACAGCATCGGGTTGGGCAGGTTTTGCGGTTCCTGGAATTCGAAAGTGAATTCGGCATCGGCCAGCACCGGCGCGATCTTTTCCATGCGGTCCAGCGCCTTGACCCGGCTCTGCGCCTGCTTGGCCTTGCTGGCCTTGGCCTTGAAGCGGTTGATGAAGGACTGCAGGTGGGCGATCTTCTCGGCCTGCTTGGCCATCGTCGCCTGCTGGAGCAGCATCTGCTCGGCGCGCATGTCTTCGAACTTGCTGTAGTTGCCGCCGTAGCGGACCAGCTTGGCGTTGTCGATGTGCAGCGTGACCTGGGTAATGGCGTCAAGGAATTCGCGGTCGTGGCTGATCATGACCAGGGTGCCCGGGTAGCGCTTGAGCCAGGCTTCGAGCCAGACCAGGGCGTCGAGGTCGAGGTGGTTGGTCGGCTCATCCAGCAGCAGGATGTCGGACGGGCACATCAGGGCGCGGGCCAGTTGCAGGCGCATCCGCCAGCCGCCGGAGAAGCTGTTGACCGGGTTGTGCAGCTCCGAAACCTTGAAGCCGAGGCCGAGGATCAGCGACTGGGCGCGGGCTTCGGCGTCGTGCTCGCCGGCGTCGTTGAGCGCCATGTAGGCCTCGGCCATGCGCATGCCGTCGTCGCTCGCTTCGGCGTCGTGCACTTCGTTGCGGGCGGCGAGCAGCTTGGTGTCGCCGTCGATCACGAAATCGGTGGCGCTTTGCTCGGTTTCCGGCATGTCCTGCGCCACCTGGCCCATCTGCCATTGCTTGGGAATCGAGTAGTCGCCGCCATCTTCATGCAGCGTGCCGTTGAGCAGCGCGAACAGCGTCGATTTGCCGGCGCCGTTGCGGCCGACCAGGCCGACCTTTTCGCCGGGGTTGATGGTGACGGAGGCCTTGTCGAGCAGCACTTTCGAGCTGCGGCGCAAGGTGACGTTCTTGAGCGTGATCATGAGCGAACTTTCTGGGAAGCCGAGCATGATAGCCAGCGCCGGCCGGCATTCCTACGACTATTTGCCGATTCTGCGGCCGGGGATGCGGTTTTGTTGTGCGCTGCACCAATCCTCGGTTTTCGGGGCAATGCACTCAAGGCGGCCCTTGATGGCAAACCTGATAACGATCACATGGCTCGGCACGAGTTGCAGGGGGCACGGGCAGGATCGCCCGATCATTGGCTGGCATTTCTGCCAGGCGGCCGACTTCCGGGGGTGTTGTCAGCCGGATAGCCGTGCCACAAGCCAAATGCTACGGTCGGCGCGAAAAAATGGCCATTTTCGTAGACACCTTTGCGCATCGCTACTCGCCGGAGGTCGCCGACGGCTATTCACTGCCGCCACCTGATCAGCGGTGGTTCGGGCCGCGAGGCCGTGCATGCGGCCGTTCTGCTGGCCAGTGCCCTGAGCTGAATTTTCCTTAAACCGGCAGGTAGGCCGGGTCGAGCGGGGCGCGGCCGGTACTCAGGTAGGTCCCGCAGCGCTCGATGTACTCGCGAATGCTCTTGGGCATGGTGGTGCGGGCGCGCGAGATGTAGAAGATCAGGTCGCGGCCCTGGCGGATCAGTTGCAGTCCGTCGAGCAGGTTGTAGGTGAACGGTGCGCTGTCCGCACCCGGACCGGACAGCCAGGAGGTGTCGACCAGGCGTTCGCCGGCGGTGACCATGCGTGCCCAGACGTCGAAGATGTCGCGGTCGGTGCGCAGTGTCTCGGTCTTGATCTTGGCGGCGGTGGCCAGGTCACAGATCGGGCCCTCGATGTCGGCAAAGGCGGGAATGCCGCTGAAGGTGTTGATCATCACCTTGGAAATCTTGTCGATGTCGCGCAGGGTCTGGCCGATCTTGATGTAGCGGCTTTCGTAGAAATCTTCGAGCGGGATCGAGAAGGCGCGGAAGGGTTCGCCCCACAGCTCGTCGATACCTTCCTCGCCGCTGCGGTGCAGTACGTTGCGGCCAAGCTCCATGGCTTCGAGCAGGCAGCGGCCGCATTCGCGCATCAGCGGGCTGTCGCTGAGGATTTCGATGCCGCAGGCCTGCAACTCGACCAGCTTGCGGAAAATGTCGGCTGCCCGGTTGAACAGCGCACCGGCCAGCATGGCGCCCTTGACCCGTTTGCGGGCCGGTTCGCATTCTTGCTCGAAGGCGGCGCGTGCTTCGCTCAGGCGCGTGCCGGGAATGTTCAGCCCATGCTCGGTGTGGTTGAAGAGGCGGCGGGTCAGTGCCTCGATCAGGCGCTTCTTGGCTTCCAGCGTATCGGCCGGCACCGGGTAGGTCTTGATCCAGTAACCTTCGTAGAGCACGCGTTCCTGACCGTCGATGACACGG
>CAIXSK010000218.1 GCA_903922075.1 uncultured beta proteobacterium
GCCAGGCCGTTGCGTATCGTCTGACGGACAGCGATGGCCAGGGCAACACGGGCATCGCGCAGCGCTGCATCGTCGACCAGCATGCGCTCGGCGTTGTACCAGCCGTGGAATTCGCCGGCCAGGTCCTTTAGGTAGAAAGCGATCATGTGCGGCGCCAGGTCGCGCGCCGCCGTCTCGATCACTTCACGGAACTGGGCCAGCTGGTTGGCAATGGCCAGTTCGCGCGGATTGCTCAGCAGCGACAGGTCGGCCTCGGCCAGTCCGGCGAGATCACCGGCCCACTGGTTGATCACCGAGCAGACGCGGGCGTGGGCGTACTGGATGTAATAGACCGGGTTCTCGTTGGTCTGGCTCTTGGCCAGGTCGAGGTCGAAATCGAGGTGCTGGTCCGACTTGCGCAGCGCGTAGAAGAAGCGGCAGGCATCGTTGCCGACCTCGCCGCGCAGTTCGCGCAACGTGACGAACTCGCCGGAGCGCGTGGACATCGAGGCCTTCTGGCCGTTGCGGTAGAGCACGGCGAACTGCACGAGCGCCACCTGCAGCTTGTCCGAGTCGAGCTCCAGCGCCTTGATGGCGCCGGTGACGCGCGGGATGTAGCCGTGGTGGTCGGCGCCCCAGATGTTGATGACCTTGTCGAAGCCGCGCTCGAACTTGTTCAGGTGGTAGGCGATGTCGGAGGCGAAATAGGTGAACAGGCCGTTCTCGCGCTGGACGACGCGGTCCTTCTCGTCGCCGAAGGCGGTGGACTTGAACCACTTGGCGCCGTTCTGGACGTAGAGATGGCCCTTCTTTTCCAGCAGATCGACGCAGCGGGCGACCAGGCCGGTGTCGTAAAGCGCCTTCTCGGAGAACCAGACGTCGAAATGCACGCCGAATTCCTCCAGGTCGTCGCGGCAATCGGCCAGCTGTTCGTTCAGCGCATGCTGATGCACGTAATCCCAGTCCGGGCCGAGGCTGGCCTTGGCGTTGGCGATCAGCGCATCGAGATGCAGTTCGCGCTGCTGCTTGGCCTCGTCGTCGGCCCGACCGGCTTCCGGCAGGCCCGGCGTACCGGCCAGCACGGCTTCGGCGCTGCGCACATACTTGTCGCCATGGGCGTGCTTCAACTGCTCGGCCATGTCGCGGACGTAAGCCCCCTGGTAGCCGTTGGGCGGAAAAGGCACGCTGACGCCGTGCTGATCCAGATAGCGCAGCCAGGTCGACAAGCCGAGGATGTCCATCTGCCGGCCGGCGTCATTGACGTAATACTCGCGGGTGACGTCCCAGCCGGCGAAGGTCAGCAGGCTGGACAACGAAGCACCGTAGGCAGCACCGCGGCCATGGCCGACGTGCAGCGGGCCGGTCGGATTGGCCGAGACGAACTCGACCTGCACCTTCTGCCAGCCGCCCAGCGTCGAGCGGCCGAAATTGTCGCCTTCGGCCAGCACGGCCTTGACGACATCGGTCTTGGTCCCGGCATCGAGGGTGAAATTGATGAACCCGGCACCGGCCACCTCGGCCTTGATCACCAGCTTCGACGGCGGCAGTTCGGCCAGCAGCTGGCTGGCGATCTCGCGCGGGTTTTTCTTCAGCGCCTTGGCCAGTTGCATCGCCAGGTTGGTCGCGAAGTCGCCGTGCGTCGGATCGCGCGGACGCTCGAGGTGAATGGGGGTTTCAGTTGCCGTCGGGGCAACGCTGGCCAACGCCTGTTGCAACAGGGCGGTCAGCTGGATTTTGACGTCTTGGGCCATTGATTCGCGGCAAATAAATGCAAAACGGCGATTATACGCTGCCGGTGCCTGATTATCGGGCGATGATTGCCGACCAGGCAGCCAGCTTTTCGGCATAACCGCGCGCCGCATGCGCCGGGCTGGTCGACGGCAGGCGCTGCAGTTGCAGTTCGATCCCGGTCAGGCCGGGCAGCACTGTCCGGCGAAAAATCGTCTCCGCCGCCCCGCCATTGAAGAAAACCCGCCGAATGCTACGGTGAGCGGCAAAAAAGGCCAAAAAATCATTGGCGCAGACACTGGAATTGACGATGTCCGAATCCAGGCTGCCGTAGCGTTCGCAGGCGGCGATCACGTCCCACAGCGCAATGCCGGCGCCCTGCAGCTTTTCCAGCCGCTGCGCGTAGGGCAAGGCCGGCCCGGCGCCGATCAGGTCAC
Source organism: uncultured beta proteobacterium (assembly GCA_903922075.1). GTDB lineage: Bacteria > Pseudomonadota > Gammaproteobacteria > Burkholderiales > Rhodocyclaceae > Azonexus. Next base: position 2,145 of record CAIXSK010000218.1, read on the forward strand.
CCATGATCCGCCAGAAAACATTGCGGTCATTGGCGTAATACTGCCCGGCGCGCAGCGAAGCCTCGCCGGGCATGCTGCCGAGGACCAGCACCCGGGCCGCCGCATCGGCGACCGGCGGAAAGCCATGTTTCAGCGCTAGGGAAGAGGTGCCGTTCAAGCGCTCATGACCCGATTCTTGCCGGCCCGCTTGGCCAAATACATGGCCTGGTCGGCGCGACGCAGCGCATCGGTGCCGGATTCCTCGTCCGACGCCAACTGGGCGACACCGGCACTGAAAGTAATCAGGATGCGCTCGCTGCCGGCCAGGTAGATCGCCTTGGTCAACTCGCGCTGCAAGCGGGTCATCACCTCGACCCCCTGCGCCACCGAGGTATCCGGCATCAGGATCACGAACTCCTCGCCACCATAGCGGGCCAAGGTGTCGCTCGGCCGCAGATGGGCCCGTACGACGTTGGCCAGATGGACCAGCGCCCCGTCGCCCGCTTCGTGGCCGAAGCTATCGTTGAGCTTCTTGAAATTGTCGATATCGAGCAGGCTGAGCGACAGCGCCGTCGCCTTGCGCCGCATGCTGGCGATCTCGCGGACCAGCACCTCGTCCAGGCCCTTGCGGTTCAGGGCATCGGTCAGCGGATCGTGGCGAGCCAGCGCGCTGGCGTTATCGAGCTCCTTGTGCAGCTGGATCAGTTCGGCCTCGGTGGCCGCCACCTTGTCCTGCAGCGACTTCAGCTGATTTCGCGAACTGGCCGCATCGTCGGCCATGGCATGGGCGGCCGAAACCATCTCCGAGAGCAGCGGGCGCAGCTCATCGATGTGTTCGACCTGCTCGACGCGTTCGGCTGTACTGATCAACTGCCCCTCGAAAGCCGCGCTGGAGGCGCTCATTGCCGCCAGACTGCCGACGAATTCGCCGAGCATCTGGCGCATCTCGGCCTGTGCCTCGACCGTGCGCGCCTTGGCGCGCGCCTGCTTTTCGATGACGTCGCGCAGGCGGCGCTCCATTTCATCGAGGTGCCGCAAATCGAGCGGCGGTGCGATGCTGGCCAGCAGACCGTCGATCTGTCCGCGCAGCCAGCTGTCGTCGATGCTCAGTTCGCCGATGTTCTCGACGATCAGGTGCAGCAGCTTGAGCAGCGCCCCCTTGATCTCTATCTGCTCCTCGGCCGCCTGACCGACCTGCTGCGCCAGTCGGGCGATGCCGCCCTGAACCGCCGCTGCCGCCGGAGAAGGCTGGCGCAGCATGGCGCCCAGCTCGCCGGCCAGCGCGATGACCCGCCCATCTTCGTCGCCGAGCGCCGGCAACATGCAGTCAATGAAGCGCGCCAGACCAAGCGCCAACTCAGCGGGCAGCACACTCTCGGCTGGCGCGCCGCTACCGGCGAACAGCGCGAGCGCCTCGCGCACGCCCTGCCAACTGCGTTGGCCGATGGCCGCCGACAGCGCGTCGAGCGCCTCTTCCTGCGTTTGGTTACGGGCCACCAGATCGCCGGCCAACTCGCGCAGCGGCGCTTCGGGAAACGGCGGATAGTTGGGCAGACCGGCGATTTCGTTGTAGCACGACTGGTAGTTGGTCGGGGTCGGCGCCAGATGGCGGTCGACCAAGCGCATGAACGCTTCCCGCGCGATATCGGAGGGAGCTTGCGGTTTCTTCATGACAACGGAGGAATCGACGACCACATGATTTCGGCGAGTTTAACCCATTGGCGCACCCGCCATGCAAGCCTGGAGTCGCTCCCGGCGACAAATAGGGGGCGCCCATCGGCCGGTGCGTGTTAACATGCTCGATTCCGTTAACTGCCCGCTGCGGCCAGCCTGCCTTTTCCATGCGCCTCCTTCGCCTGCTCAAGATCGCCTCGGTCGCCAGCCGTTTCGGCCTCGACGAAATGGTGCTCGAACACGAGCCGAGCGGCCGCCTGGTGCGCCTCGCCAATGCGCTGCAGTTCTGGCGCGACCTGTCGACGCCGCGCGCCGTCCGTCTGCGCCTGGCCCTTGAGGCACTCGGCCCGATCTTCGTCAAGTTCGGCCAGGTGCTGTCCACCCGCCGCGACCTGATGCCGACCGACATCGCCGACGAACTGGCCAAGTTGCAGGACCGGGTACCGCCCTTCGACTCGGCGCTGGCCCTGAAGGAAATCGAGAAGGCCTACGGCCGCCCGGCCAGCGAAGTCTTCGCCGAATTCGACCCGACCCCGATCGCCTCGGCCTCGATCGCCCAGGTCCATTTCGCGACGCTGCGCGCCGAGGATGGCAGCCATGAAGTCGCCGTCAAAATTCTGCGCCCCAACATGCTCTCGGTCATCGAGCACGACCTGGCGCTGATGGACAACCTGGCCATGCTGCTCGAAAAGCTGTGGTCGGACGGCAAGCGCCTGAAGCCGCGCGAGGTGGTCGCCGAGTTCGGCAAATACCTGCGCGACGAACTGGACCTGATGCGCGAGGCGGCCAATGCCTCGCAACTGCGCCGCAATTTCACCGACTCGCCGCTGCTGATCGTGCCCGAAGTGCATTGGGACTTCTGCACCTCGACGGTGATGGTCATGGAGCGCATGAAGGGCACGCCAATCTCGCAGACCGATCGCCTGCGCGCCGCCGGCATCGACCTCAGGAAACTGTCGGCGGCCGGCGTCGAGATCTTCTTCACCCAGGTCTTCCGCGACGGCTTCTTCCATGCCGACATGCACCCCGGCAACATCTTCGTCGCCCCGGACGGCCGCTACATCGCGCTCGATTTCGGCATCGTCGGCACGCTGACCGATTCCGACAAGAACTACCTCGCCCAGAACTTCCTGGCCTTCTTCCGTCGCGACTACAAGCGCGTCGCCGAAGCGCACATCGAGTCCGGCTGGGCGCCGAAAGACACCCGCGTCGACGAGTTCGAGGCCGCCATCCGCGCCGTCTGCGAACCGATCTTCGACCGGCCGCTGAAGGACATCTCGTTCGGCAAGGTGCTGTTGCGCCTGTTCCAGACCTCGCGCCGCTTCAATGTCGAGATCCAGCCGCAACTGGTCATGCTGCAGAAGACGCTGCTCAACATCGAAGGCCTTGGCCGCCAGCTCGACCCCGAACTCGACCTGTGGACCACCGCCAAACCCTTCCTCGAACGCTGGATGAGCGAGCAAGTCGGCTGGCGCGGCCTGCTCAGGACCTTCAAACAGGAAGCGCCCTACCTGGCGCGAACCATTCCGCAACTGCCGCGCCTCGTCCATCAGGTACTGGCCCAGCCGGCCAAAGCCGACCTGCAACCGCAGCTCGACCGCCTGATCGCCGCCCAGCACCAGCAGAACCGCTGGCTGGCCATCATCGCCTTGCTGCTCGCCCTGCTCGTCGGCGCACTATTCGTCTGAACATCGATGGCCGTCGTCACACTCGCCACCTTTAACGAGGAAAACGTCGCCGACTGGTTCGCCACCCGCGACATCACCAAGGCCCGGCCCTACGTCGACCTCGTTCGCGACCTCGAAATCAACGGCAGCCAGATCAGCGCCGTCGTTCCCGGCACGGCCAAGCAGCCCTATACCGTCCAGGCCTACCTGAGTCAGGCACAGAGCGGCGAAATCGGCGTCGTCAGCCGCTGCACCTGCCCGGTTGGCCGCCATTGCAAGCACGTGGCGGCGATGCTCCTGAAGGCCATCGAGGAACGCAATCCGAAGGAACGGGTCAGCGGCAGCGTGCTGTCCTGGGTCGAGGACCTGCGCCGGACTTCGATCGCCGTCGCCAAGAAGAAGGCCCGCCCGGCCACGGCCCGCCAGCAACTGTTCTACATCCTCAAATGGACGGCCGACAAGCGCCAGTTCGGCATCGAGATCCGCAAGGGCAAATACCCGGAGAGCGCCGAGGAGTGGTGGAAGGTCGACCGCGCCCTGGTCACGCCGCCGCAATTCGTCACCGAGGAAGACCTTGGCATCCTGCGCCTGATCTGGGCCGACCGCGGCCATGAGATCGGCCTGCGCGCCTTCGGCCTCGGTCCGGCCAACGGCGCCGAAATCCTGCAACGGATGGCGGCCAGCCACCGCCTATACCCGGAAGACGACCTCGGCCTGCCGCTCAACGCCGGCGCCAGCCGACCAGCCAGTATCGGCTGGCACATCGACGGCATGGGCTTCCAGCGCCCCTATCTGAAGCCGGAGCCGTCGGCCGAGATGATCGTCGCCGTCGATCCGCCGTGGTACATCGACCTCGGCGAGGGCGAAGCCGGCCCGCTGGAAGTCACCGGCAACCCGGATGTTGTCAGCCGGCTGTTCTCCCTGCCGCCGCTGTCGGCCAAGGAAGCGGCGCTGGTCGCCGAAGCCCTGTCCGAACTCGCCCCCGACCTGCCCTTGCCCGGCGGCGACGCCGGCGCCCGCCTGCGCCTGGTCGATGCGCCGCTGATTCCCATCCTCCAGCTGGAAACCCTGCACACCCACGGCCACCGGGCCTGGCGCGGCTATCCGCAGAATTTCGGCGGCGGCCCCTTCGACGTTGCCAAGGTCGTTTTCCGCTATGCCGACGCCGAAGTCCGACCGGAGGAAAAAAACGAGTTCATCACCCTGCCCGAAGGCGAGACGATCCGCCTGAAGCGTCGCCCGGAAGCCGAAGCCAAGGCCCTGCAGACGCTGGCCGGCAGTGGCCTGGAGAAGGTTCCCGGTCACACGCTGCACACCTTCGGCAGCCCGCCGGAAGGCGTCTACGGCCTGGCCGACGAATCGCTGTGGGTGCCGTTCATGCAGGAGGGGGCGCTACGCCTGAAAGAGGCCGGCTGGCAGGTCGAATTCCCCGAGGATTTCCGCCACCACGTGATCGAGGTCGACGGCTGGGAGGCCGAGCTGTTCGAGGCCGACAACGGCTGGTTCAACCTCGACATGGGCATCATGGTCGAAGGTGAGCGACTGCCGCTGGCACCGCTCTTGGCCAACCTTTTCCGCAGCGATCCGCGCTGGCTGGAAGCGGCCGAACTGGAGCGCGTTCCTGATACCGAGGGCATCGATCTGTACACCGCCAGCGGCAAGCGCCTGCGCGTGCCGGCCGGCCGCATCAAGCCGCTGGCCGCGACGCTGATCGACCTGTTCGACGGTTTCACCGGCGGCAACGTGCTGCGCCTGTCGCGCTTCGATGCGCCGCGCCTGGCCGAACTGTCCGACCTCAGCCGCTGGCAGTTCCGCGGCCAGAGCGACATCATGGCGCTGGCCGAGCGCCTGCTCGACGCCCAGGGCATCGGCGACGTCGCGCCACCGGCCGGCTTCCGCCTTGATCTGCGGCCTTACCAGAAGGAAGGCCTGGCCTGGTTGCAGTTCCTGCGCGAGCACGACCTGTCCGGCATCCTGGCCGACGACATGGGCCTCGGCAAGACGGCCCAGACGCTGGCCCACCTGCTGCTGGAAAAGGAAGCCGGCCGCCTCGACAAGCCGGCGCTGATCATCCTGCCGACCTCGCTGATCTTCAACTGGAAGAACGAGGCGGCGCGCTTCGCCCCCGATCTCAAGGTGCTCTCGCTGCACGGCCCGGAGCGCAAGAGCCGCTTCGCCGAGATCGCCGAGCACGACGTGATCCTGACCACCTACCCGCTGCTCTGGCGCGACGCCGACGAACTGATGCAGCACAGCTACCACCTGCTGATCCTCGACGAGGCGCAGACGGTCAAGAACGCCCAGAGCCAGAGCGCCGAAGCGGTGCGCAAGATCGACGCGCGGCATCGCCTGTGCCTGACCGGCACGCCGCTGGAAAACCACCTCGGCGAGCTGTGGAGCCAGTTCGACTTCCTGCTCCCCGGCTTCCTCGGCACCAGCAAGCAGTTCACCCGCCACTGGCGGACGCCGATCGAGAAGCAGGGCGACATGGCCCGGCGCAGCCTGCTGGCCCGCCGCATCCGGCCCTTCATCCTGCGTCGCAAGAAGGAAGACGTCGCCCAAGAACTGCCGCCGAAGACGATCATCGTGCGTAGCGTCGAACTCGAAGGCGCCCAGCGCGACCTCTACGAAACGGTGCGCGCCGCGATGGACGCCAAGGTGCGCGACGAGATCGCCAGCCGCGGCTTCGCGCGCAGCCAGATCGTCATCCTCGACGCCCTGCTCAAGCTGCGCCAGGTCTGCTGCGACCCGCGCCTGGTCAAGGCCGGCGCCGCCCGCAAGGTGCCAGAGCGGGCCAAGCTCGACCTGCTCATGGCAATGCTGCCCGAGCTCGTCGATGAAGGTCGCAAGGTTCTGGTATTTTCGCAATTCACCAGCATGCTCAACCTGATCGAGCAGGAGCTCGACCGCCTCGGCCTGGCCTACGTCACCCTGACCGGCGACACC
>CAIXSK010000219.1 GCA_903922075.1 uncultured beta proteobacterium
GCCAACAAGGGCACGCTGGCCCAGGGCGGCCGCTTCTTCGGGCGCCAGGCCTACGCCGGCCTGGAAGGCAAATGGGGCCGCCTGACCGCCGGCCGCCAGTATTCGCCGCTCTATAACGCCGTGATCAGCTTCGACCCCTACGAGCAGGGCTACGGCTCGCCGACCACCGACGGCAACGTCAGCACCGGCAGCACCCGCTTCGACAGCTCCCTCGTCTATGCGACGCCGAAGTACGCCGGCCTGAGCGCCAACCTGATGGTGGCTTTCGGCGGCGTAACCGGCAAGAGCAACGATGCCGCTGCCCTCGCCGTCAATTACGAAAACGGCCCCTTCGGCCTGACCGCCGCCTACCAGAACGACGACCACGTCAGTTCATCGACCGCCGTCCTCCGCCAGGGCTTCCTCGGCACCAGCTACCAGTGGGGCAAGACCAAACTGATGGCCGGCATCACCCATGTCGAGAACGACCCGGATGCCGGCAGCACCACCACCCGGCGCGAATGGATGATCGGCAGCCGCACGGACGCAACCGCCACCGGCCAGCTGCTGCTCGCCTACGCCGAAGGCCACACGCAGGATGCGTCGCCGAACGACAAGGGCCAAGTCGCCACCATCGGCTGGGTCGAAACCATCGGCGCCCAGTCCAAGGTCTACGCCATCCTCTCCGGCCACAAGAACAGCGCCGGCTCGGCGCTGGTTCCGATGGGCACTAGTTCGGCTGGCAACTACACGGTCAATCCGGGCGACGATGCTTTTGGTCTGGCGCTGGGGTATCAGTACTGGTTCTAAGCTTTCGGTCCAAACGGTGAAACCTTCGGGTTTCACCGTTTTAAATGCTTAGGCGCGGGGAGTGCATTCACCATCTTGTCGAAATCGGACTCAAAGCGCGCATCATCCAGCACGCGAAACTTCGAGAACTCGCCTTCGGCATGCGTTTTCGCCAATTGGGCCGAGACACTCCCGGCGCCCTGCAGTATCTCGCGGTCATTCAAGGTCAGGAAGCCTTCCAGCTTGGTGATCCAGTCCTGCATCGTCATCGCGACACGGCGCGCCGCCTGCCCTTCGGCAAAGACCAGATACTGCTCCGCCAGATTATTCAGGGCGCGCAACTCGTCTTCCGTCAGATAGTTTTTTGCCACGCTCGCGTCACTCTTGCGGATACGAGCGCCGTCCCACGTGGTCAAGCCCATGTTAGGGAGGCTGCCGTCGGCTCGCTTGACGATCAGCTCCGCAGCCGTGTGCCCATGTATGGCGTAATGCACCTTATTTTGCACCGTTGCAAAGAAATCCTGGGTCAGAGGCACTGCTGGATCGTAATCGACGCTGGTCGCGTAAATATCAGTGATCTTTTGGTAAAACCGTCGCTCGCTGGTGCGAATGTCCTGCAGGCGGCGGGTCAGTTCGTCGAAGTAATCGCGGCCCTTGCCGGGGTTCTTCAGGCGCTCGTCGTCGAGCGCGAAGCCCTTGATGATGTAGTCCTTGAGCTGGGCGCTGGCCCATTGGCGAAAGCGCACGCCGGCCTGACTGCGCACGCGGTAGCCTACGGCCAGCACCATGTCGAGGTTGTAGTGCGCGACCTCGTAGCTCTTGCCGTCGGCGGCAGTTGTTCGGAAAAACCGAACAACTGAATCCTCCACCAGTTCGTCGTCTTCAAAGATGTGCTTGATGTGCTCGCTGATCGTGCCCTTGGCTTTGCCAAACAGCTCGGTCAACTGCTTCTGGCTCAGCCAGAGGTTCTCGTTTTCCAGGACAACTGAAAGCCGGGTCTTGCCGTCTTCGCTCTGGTAGATGAGAAATTCGCTCATTTCAGGCTCCGCACTTGATCGACCAACAGCGGAATAGGGGTCTGACCCCTATTGTTTTCCTATTGTTTTCCCCTATTGTTTTGCCTATTGTTTTTGTTATCGAGCAGCGTCCAGCGACGAAGGGAGCGAAGTCAATCGCCTTGTAATGCGTCATTACGCGAGATTGGCCTTGAGGTAGTTGATGAAAGATGTACATGAAAGAAGGAAATACTTCGCGTCACTTTGGTCGATGTTGGGTTCATCAAGCATTGCATGCCGGATTCCATCATCGTCATTCGTGTACCCGTATAGCTTCGAAAAACCATCTTTCAGTGCAGGATGCAGGCGTCCTTTTTTTTCGAGAACCTTCAGGGCTTCCCCTAACGTTGCCTTCGGTGTTTCAGCAACTACTCGCGCCATGGCCTCGACCGCAGAGATTGACTCTTTGATCGAGTTTCGGTAATCGGGTTGTTTGCGATCCGCGAGTAGTTGCAGTGCCCGTTCAAGATGTGCAGCAACCGGACCAAACTTAGTGTCCGAGAGGGCCTCGGCGATCAATTCGCTTTCTTGAGCATCGGTGATGTCGACAATCATCCCGTCAATGAACTTATACCCAGCAAGCTCTCGCTCAAGTATTTGATTCAGGTATCCGGGTAGTTTTGGCTTGTCCCTAGCATGCACTCGAACCACGAACTCAAGGAAGTCATAGACCTCATGCCACTCACAGTTGAAGAAGTGCTCTCGAATCGCGTCAAGGATCATGCCTCCCCGGCTTGAACGCCCATAACCGGGCCGGGAATCAACCGGCTTCTTGAAGTAGTGGGACCAAAGTATGCGGCTGAAGCCTTCAATCTCTCCATGATTACCGTGATTTCCATAGACAAAGCTACTGGCACTCCAGAACACAGTATCTAGTGCGTTCCAGAGCGAATTGCGTAACTCGTCGTTCATCGCTCCGACCTGGGCGACTTGAGCAATGGGCTTGAGCCCCTGACGCTGACTGAAGGACTTCATGGCTTACGACGCTAAGAGTTATTCAGGCGAAGAAACGTCCGGGTTATCGCAAATAATACGGACACGATGGATTTGCCTCTAAGGTTTTTAATGGCATTGAGATTATCCCGCTCAGATATCCATATCAATCAGTAATCATACGGACAGCGCCAGTGTACGTTATGGCGCGATTTTTCGGGTGACCCGCTGTGGCCGAACCGAGACCAACGACCGCCAAAGAAATCAGTGTGGCCCCTCGGGCACTTCGCGGGCAGCCTCAATTCGGAATGCTACGGTCGGCCGGGAAAAACGGCCAAAATTGAAATGCCTGAAACCTCAGAGTCGGGCCTCAATTGTTCACCACAAGGCGTTGAAATCGAACGAAAGCTGTTTGTGGTGGCGGATGGCGAGCAGGAAGATTTCTTCGCCGGTGAAGGCATACAGCAGCAGGTAGTGCTGCAGCACATACTCGCGGATTTCTGGATTTCCGCCGAGCTTGTCCAATTTGCCGCGTAGCGTATCGATGCCGTTGCTGACTTCGACCGAGCGGAGCGTGCGGTCGAGGAAGGAGCGCCCCATCGCCGGGAAGTGTTCCAGGTTGGGGATTACGGTGGCCAGCAGTTCGTCGAGCAGGCCGTCGTAAGCGGAGGCGGCCTCGGCCTCGATCAGGAATTGCTCGATTTCCTCAAGGTTGCGCTCGAAGTTTACGGTGAGCTTGACCGCAATCGGGGTGGCCGGCTGGCTGGCCACGTTCAGCCGCCCGTGCTGGCGGCGCGCTTGCGCTTGATGGCTTGCAGCGCGCTGCGTGCATCCTTGGTGCGGCCGGCCGCGACATCGTCCAGGCCTTTGCCGGCTTCGCCGATCAGCAGCAGATGGATGCGTTCGCGCTCCAGTTGGTGGTAGTAGTCGAGTCGATCCGAATCGATCAGGGCGACGTAGCTTTCACCATTCTTGGTGATGATTTTCTCGGCCCCAGCTTTGACCTGATCGGCCAGGTCGGAGAGATTGGCGCGAGCTTGCGAGAAGGGGATGACGTCGGCGGCAGAGATCGACATGGCAAGCCTCGTTATCTATGGTTACAAAACTTTGTACATAATACAGACCAACACGAAGCGGGGATAGAGGCTGCTGATCAACTTATCCCGTATTTCTTGTAACGCCGTTGGCTGTGTTTCCTGGGGTTTGTTCAACTACGGGCAAAGGCAAGCAGGGGCGCCATGTCGCGGGCATCGGCGGCTTGCAGGGCGGTGATGTAATTGTGCCGGAACGGGGTGGCGCCGGGCGGGTAGTCGAGGTTGACGGTTGATTTGGCCGCCATCGCGCTCAGCTTTCCCGCCACAGCGCACGACGCGAACCTTTGAGGATGCTTTCGGCCAGGGCGCGGGTTTGCACCTCGACGGTTTCGGGCGAGGTGGCTTGGGCTTCCAGGGCCATGCTGTGGCTGATGGCGGCCATCTGCTGGCGGGCCAAGGCAGTGGCGCGGGCTTCCAGCGTATCGGCCAGCGACTGCTTCGGCACCAGCGCGTATTGCAATTCGCAGCCCAGGGCTTCGGCGGCGCGGCGCAAGGTGGCAAGGCTGATGGTGTCGTCTGCCTCCGAGGTTTCGAGGCGGGTGACCGTGGAAGTGGTGACGCCGAGCGCTTTTGCCTGATGGGTCGCCGTCATGCCGAGCGCCTCACGGATGGCTTTCAGCCAACCCGCCGGGGGACGCGGTGGCAAATCGGCTGCGCGCCAGCGGTTGAGCGTGGCGTCGAGTTGGCGGAGCTTGAGTTCGGTGAAGTTGGATGCCATTTTTTGCACCTCAATGCAATGTACACATATTTATTTTTGCATAATAGAGCAAGATAAATAAATTTATAATTGCATCATGATGCAATAAAACTTGCAATCCTGATCGGCGCCGCCCCAATGGGGCCCTGGCGAGGGAATCTGAAGTGGTTGCAAGGGCTGAGTCATGGTGGTTGTAGTACCAGTCCAGGATGTAAAATACGAGTGACTCAATGAAGTTGCGAGGACGGCACCATGAAAAAAATCAGCAAGTTAGCTGCACGGCAGAAAGCCGTCACGAATGTCCTGGCTTCGCTGCGCATTGAGCAATTGACGCCCAGCCCCAATGTCGTTGACGGGCTTCGTACCTGCCTTGCCGGGAAAGCATCCACCGAACAACTGCTTGCCGACGTCATAAGCCACCATGTCGCGCTACAACGGATCTGACGGCTATACCTACCCCTGCTCCGAACTACTGATCAACAAGGCGGACTTGCATGACCAAGCCGCACTGGATGCATTTGAAGCCGACGCGACGGCAATCCGCCTGCTGGAGTTAATTGAGCATCCGATTCAGGGCATATTCGATCTTGCTCACCTGAAAGCGATGCACCGCCACCTGTTTCAGGACGTGTACGACTGGGCCGGACAACTGCGTACCGTCGATATCAGCAAAGGTAGCAGCCGCTTCGGCAACTGCGGGATGATCGAGGCCTACCTCGGCCAGCAGCTGGCCAAAATTTCCGGGGAAAATTTTCTGCTCGGATTACCGCCGGAGGTTTTCATCCAACGGCTGGCTTACTACATGGGCGAAATCAATGCGGCCCATCCTTTCCGCGAGGGAAATGGTCGGGTTCAGCGCGCTTTCTGCGCCCAACTGGCGGAGCAAGCGGGCTACTTCATGGACTTCGACGAAGTCAGCCGCGAGGAAATGTACGCGGCCATGATCGCCAGCTTCCATGGCGATAACAAGGCGCTAGAGTCGCTTCTCGGTCGGATCAGCGCGATTATTGAATAAGCGTTTTTCAGCTTTTTCTACTCAACCATAGCGGCTGGCTTGAGCCGACCGCGCCGCTCAGATCATCCCGTACTTCTTCAGCTTGTCGTACAGCGTCGTCCGCGCCACTTTCAGCGCTTCGCTGGTGCGCGCGATGTTGCCGTCCTGCAGCGTGAATTCGCGGGTGATCAGCAGGCGTTCGTAGTTGTCGACGGCTTCGGTCAGCGA
>CAIXSK010000220.1 GCA_903922075.1 uncultured beta proteobacterium
TGCGGCTCGCCGGCCTTCTCGTGCCAGCCTTCGCCGACAATTTCGCCAGCCTTGACCAGTACGCAGCCAACCCGCGGATTGGGCGATGTCGTCCACAGCCCGCGCTCGGCCAGTTGCAGGGCGCGCGCCATCATGCCGTGGTCGACGGCCGTGAAGCTCATTTTTTCTTGGGCGTGCTGGAGGAAGCGGGCGAAACTTCGCGGATCGCCTTGGAGAAGGCATCGACGTCTTCGAAATTGCGATAGACCGAGGCGAAGCGGATGTAGGCGACCTTGTCGAGCTTCCTCAACTCGCGCATGACCAGTTCGCCCAATTGCTGGGTGCTGACTTCGCGCTCGCCGGCCGACAGCAGCTTCTCCTCGATATCGGCGACGGCGGCATCGACCGACTCGATCGACACCGGCCGCTTGCGTAGCGCCAGCTCCAGGCTGGCGCGCAGCTTGGCCCGGCTGAACTCCGTGCGCAGGCCGTTTTTCTTGACCACTTGCGGCAACTGGATTTCAGCCCGCTCGTAGGTGGTGAAGCGCTTGTCGCAGGCATTGCACTTCCGGCGGCGACGGACGACGTCACCGTCGTCGTTCAGACGGGTATCGGCAACCGCCGTGTCTTCAGTGCCGCAGAAAGGACATTTCATGTTAGCTATTAGTCGCTGGTTGTTAGTCGCTAGCAACTACTGACTAGCGACTAACCACTAACTCAGGCGCCGTAGACCGGGAACTTCTTGCACAACGCAGACACCTTCTCGCGGACGGTGGCGGCTACGGCTTCGTCGTTCGGCGCGTCGAGCACGTCGGCGACCAGATGGGCGATCTGTTCGGCTTCGATCTCGGTGAAACCGCGCGTCGTCATGGCCGGCGAGCCGATGCGGATGCCGGAAGTGACGAAGGGCTTCTGCGGGTCGTTCGGAATGCCGTTCTTGTTGACCGTGATGTGGGCGCGACCCAGCGCGGCTTCGGCGTCCTTGCCGGTGATGTTCTTGGCGCGCAGGTCGAGCAGGAAGACATGGCTTTCGGTACGCCCGGAAACGATGCGCAGGCCGCGCTCTTCACCCAGCACGCGAGCCAAGACGCGGGCGTTGTTGATAACCTGTTCCTGGTAGTTCTTGAATTCCGGCGTGGCGGCTTCCTTGAAGGCGACAGCCTTGGCGGCGATCACGTGCTCCAGCGGGCCGCCTTGCAGGCCGGGGAAGATGGCGGAGTTGAGGGCCTTTTCATGCTCGGCCTTCATCAGGATCACGCCGCCGCGCGGGCCGCGCAGGGTCTTGTGGGTGGTCGAGGTGACGACGTCGGCGAAGGGCACCGGGTTCGGGTAGAAACCGGCGGCGATCAGGCCGGCGTAGTGGGCCATGTCCACCCAGAAAATGGCGCCGACTTCCTTGGCCACCTTGGCGAAACGTTCCCAGTCGATACGCAGGGCGTAGGCCGAGGCGCCGGCGACGATGATCTTCGGCTTGTGCTCGCGGGCCAGCGCTTCCATCTTGTCGTAGTCGATCGCTTCGTTGGCATCGAGGCCGTAGGAAACGACGTTGAACCACTTGCCGGACATGTTGAGTGCCATGCCGTGGGTCAGGTGGCCACCTTCGGCCAGGCTCATGCCCATGATCGTGTCGCCCGGCTTGGCGAAGGCCATCAGCACGGCCTGGTTGGCCTGCGAGCCGGAGTTCGGCTGAACGTTGGCCGCTTCGGCGCCGAACAGCTTCTTCAGGCGGTCGATGGCGATCTGCTCGGCGACGTCGACGTACTCGCAGCCACCGTAGTAGCGCTTGCCCGGGTAGCCTTCAGCGTACTTGTTGGTCAGCTGGGAGCCCTGGGCTTCCATGACAGCGTTGCTGACGTAGTTTTCAGACGCGATCAGTTCGATGTGGTCCTCCTGACGCTGGTTCTCGGCCTGGATGGCCTTCCAGAGTTCGGGGTCAACTTTTGCCAGGGTGTCTTTCGCGGAAAACATGGGGAATGCCTCAAGCCATTGAAAAGGGGTCGAATTTTATCACGCCGGAAGCTCGTCGAGGGCGCCCGGCTCCAGATGGTCGGTTTCGCCCCACGATTCGAGGGTCCACAGGCCATCGAGCGTCGCAATCCAGTTGATGCCGGCATTGGGGATCAGGAAATCGCGCGGCGTTTCCAGGGAATTGCCGCGCACGAAGCGGTTGATGATGTCGAGCACGCCACCGTGCAGCACGACGGCGACGGTGCCGCCGGGATGGCGGGCGGCGATTTCCTTCAGCTTGCCCGTGACACGCTCGAACATGGCGAGCAGGCTCTCGCCGTTCTCGAAGTCGTAGGCGGCGTTGCGCCCCTCGAAGGCGGCGTAGCCGGCCGGATGGCGGGCCTTTGCCTCGTCGTAGGTCAGCCCCTCGAAAACGCCGTAGCGACGTTCACGCATCTCGGGCGTCGGCACCGGCTCGAGGCCGAGTTCGGCCCCGATGGCTTGCGCGGTGGTCCAGGCGCGTTTGAGATCGCTGCTGTAGAGGGCCATAATTCCCGCAGGTTTCAGCCAGCGCCCGGCGGCAACCGCCTGCCGGCGGCCGGTTTCGTTGAGGCCGATGTCGATCTGCCCCTGGATGCGCCGCTCGGCGTTCCATTCGGTCTCGCCGTGGCGCACCAGGCAGATGCGCGTCGGCCGGTTTGTAGGGATTTCCACCATTCTTTGTCGTTCGCCTTCGCTGTAAATTGGAAGCCTCGGGATTCTTAATTTAACCCTGGCCAACAAGAAGCCGGGAATTCTATCAACCTAGGAGGACTTTTCGTGACCCCTCTTCTCAAGCTCTCGCAGCTGATCGACTGGCTCAATGAGCGTGTCGGCAAGGGTGCGTTCTGGCTGGTGCTTGTCGTCGCGCTGATCAGCGCCGGCAACGCCAGCTACCGCTTCATTTTCAATGACAGTTCGAACGGCCTGCTGGAAGTTCAGTGGTACCTGTTCGCTGCCATTTTCCTGCTCTGCTCGCCCTATACGCTGCAGAAAAACGAGCATGTGCGCATTGACGTGCTGTCCGGCAAACTGTCGCCGCGCGGCCTGGCGGTCATCGACATCATCGGCACCCTGTTCTTTTTGCTGCCGATGGTCGTCACCGTACTCTGGCTTTCGCTGCCGCTGGTCGCCGAGTCGTACCGGATCCAGGAAATGTCCTCCAACGCCGGCGGCCTGATCCGCTGGCCGGTCAAGGCGCTGCTGCCGATCGGCTTCACGCTGCTCGCCCTGCAGGGAGTTTCCGAACTGATCAAGCGCATCGCCTTCCTGGCCGGGATGATCGACGACCCGAACCACAAGGATAAGGGCCCGACGGCCGAAGAAGAACTGGCTGCCGCCATTGCCGCCACCAAAGCCAAGGAGGCCAAATAATGGCTGAGTTCATCATCGCCAATATGGCGCCGCTGATGTTCGGCGCCCTCGTCCTGTTCCTGCTCTTCGGCTATCCGGTCGCCTTCGCGCTGGCCGCCAACGGCATCGTCTTCGGCCTGATCGGCATCGAACTCGGCCTGCTTACGCCGGCGCTGTTCCAAGCCCTGCCCGAGCGCATCTTCGGCATCATGGCCAACGACACGCTGCTCGCCATCCCCTTCTTCACCTTCATGGGGCTGATCCTTGAGCGATCGGGCATGGCCGAGGATCTGCTCGACACCATTGGCCAACTGTTCGGCCCGATGCGCGGTGGCCTGGCCTACGCCGTGATCTTCGTCGGCGCCCTGCTCGCCGCGACGACCGGCGTGGTTGCCGCCTCGGTGATCTCGATGGGCCTGATCTCCCTGCCCATCATGCTGCGCTACGGTTACGACAAGAAGCTGGCCTGCGGTGTCATTGCCGCCTCCGGCACGCTGGCCCAGATCATTCCGCCGTCGCTGGTGCTGATCATCATGGCCGACCAGCTGGGCAAGTCGGTCGGCGACATGTACGAAGGCGCCATGATTCCCGGCCTGGTGCTGACCAGCCTCTACGTCGGTTATGTAGCGCTGCTCACCATCATCAAGCCCAACGCCGCCCCGGCTCTGCCGCCGGAAGCACGCTCCCTGCGCGGACTGAAACTGCTGGTCCGCGTCCTGACCACCATGCTGCCGCCGCTGCTGCTGATCTTCCTGGTTCTCGGCACCATTTTCATGGGCATCGCCACACCGACCGAAGGCGGCGCCATGGGCGCAGCCGGCGCGCTGGCCCTGGCCATCGGCCGCAAGCGCCTGAATTTCAAGCTGCTCAGACAGGCCATGGAAACCACCGGCAAGCTGTCGTCCTTCGTGATCTTCATCCTGGTCGGCTCGACGGTGTTCGGTTTGGTCTTCCGGGCGGTCAACGGCGATCTGTGGGTCGAACACCTGCTGCTCTCGCTGCCCGGTGGTCAGATGGGCTTCCTGATCGTGGTCAACCTGCTGGTTTTCTTCCTCGCCTTCTTCCTCGACTTCTTCGAGCTGTCCTTCATCATCGTGCCGCTGCTGGCGCCGGTGGCGGACAAGCTGGGTATCGACCTGATCTGGTTCGGCGTGCTGCTCGCGGTCAACATGCAGACTTCGTTCATGCATCCGCCCTTCGGCTTCGCGCTGTTCTACCTGCGCTCGGTGGCACCCTCTTCGATCAAGACAACGGACATCTACTGGGGCGCCATTCCCTTCGTCTGCATCCAGATCATCATGGTCGCGCTGATCATCATCTTCCCGAACATCGTCAGCTACGGCGACGAGGCGCAGAAGGAACAGTTGCGCCTGGAGAAGGAGGGCAAGGCGCCAGCCGCGGCCGACCTCGAATCGCTGATGACGCCTGCCGATGAGGACAAGCCGGAGGCAAGCAGCGCGGATGAAGACAAGGCCTCTGCCGAATTGCTGAAGAACCTGCAAAGCGATAGCAAATAGGCGTCCCTCGCCTAAGCTTCAAGCGGGGCACTGCCCCGCTTTTTTTCGCCCGCCTATTGGATAAATAGCCAAGGACAATTGGCGAATACGCCATGTCTGGCGCATTATTCAGTCCATGGAACCCAGCTATTTCATTGACCATCAGGAGGCCACCATGGATATCGGCATCACCAAGAAAGATCGCGAAAAAATCGCCGAAGGGCTTTCCCGCCTGCTGGCGGATTCGTTCACGCTGTACCTGAAGACGCACAATTTCCACTGGAACGTGACCGGCCCGATGTTCAACACGCTGCACGTGATGTTCATGGACCAATACACGGAGCTGTGGAACGCGCTGGACATGATCGCCGAGCGCATTCGCGCCTTGGGCGTCGCCGCCCCCGGCACCTACCGCGAATTCGCCAAGCTGACGGTGATCAAGGAAAGCGAAGGCAAGGTCACGGCCGAAGAGATGATCAAGCAACTGGTCGCCGGGCAGGAGGCCGTGGTCAAGACGGCGCGCGGACTCTTCCCGCTGGTCGACAAGGTTGGCGACGAGCCGACGGCCGACCTGCTGACCCAGCGCATGCAGATCCATGAGAAGAACGCCTGGATGCTGCGCAGCCTGCTCGAAGCCTGAAGCTCCTGCGGATAAAAAAAGGCCCGCGAGCGAGTCGCGGGCCTTTTTTCAATTTTGGGCCTTTTTTCGGGCCGACCGTAGCATTTGGTATTTGCCGGTCTGCAGAAAGCCGTCCATGCGTCTTTCCGCCAGGCTGAACCAGGCGGCCTGGGTGCGCCGATATTTGTCGTACTCGGCGTGAATTTTCTTGAAGGCCGGGTTCTTGGCCGCTTCGTCGGCATAGAGATCGGCCGCCGCCTGGGCACTGGCCTTGAGGATTTCCGACGAGAACTCCTTGACCTTGACGCCAGCCTGCATCAGCCTGGCCAGCGCGGCCGGATTCTTGTGATCGTATTCGGCCGCCATCGTCACGTTCGCCTCGTGCGCGGCGGCCCGGAACGCCTCCTGATATTCCTTCGGCAACTTGGCCCATGCGGCCTGGTTCACAAAGAAATGGATGACCGGACCCGGCTCCCACCAGCCGGGGTAGTAGTAGTTCTTGGCGACCTTGTGAAAACCCAGCTTCTCGTCGTCGTAGGGGCCGACCCATTCGGCCGCATCGATGGTGCCTTTTTCCAGGGCCGGGTAGATATCGCTGCCGGCAATCTGCTGCGGCACGACGCCAAGGGCGGAAAAAACCGCCCCGCCCAGGCCGGCAATACGCATCTTGACCCCCTTCAGGTCGGCGACGGTGCTCACCTCCTTGCGCCACCAGCCCCCCATCTGGGTGCCGGTGTTGCCGCCGACGAAGGAAAGCACGTTGTAGTTGGCATAGAACTCGTCGAGCAGTTGCTGGCCGCCCCCGAAGTAGATCCACGCGTTCATCTGGCGCGCGGTCATGCCGAACGGGATCGACGTGCCGAAGCCGAAGGTCTTGTCCTTGCCGACGTAATAGTAGGAACAGCTATGACAGCACTCGACCGTACCCTGCTGCACGGCATCGAGCGCCTGCAAGCCGGGAACGATTTCGCCGGCCGGGAAGACGCGGATATCGAATTTGCCGCCGGTCATCGCGCGCAGCCGGTTGGCCAGCACATCGGCAGCGCCGTGGATGGTATCCAGGCTCTTCGGGAAGCTGGAGGTCAGACGCCACTTGATTTCCGGCAAGCCGCCCCGGACCGCCGGCGCACCGGCAGCGGCCTTTCCGGCCTCTTCATTCTTCCCGCAGGCCGCCAGTGACAGTGCCGCTACACCCGCAGAGGCCTTGGCCAGAAAATCACGACGTTGCATGTTGTCTCCTAGTCGATGTTGATGAACGCGCCCCCTGAAGGGGTGAGCGATTCTTGATCAAGCCAAGCCGGTTGGCAACGGCGGAGCGAAAAAAAGGCGGGGCCACCTTTCGGTGCCCCGCCTTTGGCCGAAAACGGCGAATGCGTGTCAGCGATGCGCCAGGTTGAACTGGTCCATCGGCATTTCGGCCACGGCAAACCAGGCGCGCTGGTTCTTGGCGTACTTGCTGTACGAATCGAAGATTTTCTTGAAGGCCGGATTCTTGGCGGCTTCGTCGGCGTAGAGCTGCTGCGCCGACTTGTAGGCTGCTTCCATGATTTCCTTGGAGAAGGTACGCAGCTTGACGCCGTTCTGCAGCAGCTTGGCCAGCGCGATCGGGTTCTTGTGATCGTACTCGGCGGTCATCGTCACATTGGCTTCGGCGGCGGCGCAGGCGAAAGCAGCCTGGTACTCCTTGGGCAGCTTGTCCCATTCCTTCTTGTTGACGAAGAACTCCAGACAGGTGCTCGGCTCCCACCAGCCCGGACCGTAGTAGTTCTTGGCCACCTTGTAGAAGCCCAGCTTCTCGTCATCGTACGGACCGATCCACTCGGCGGCGTCGATGGTGCCCTTCTCCAGTGCCGGGTAGATGTCGCCGGCGGCGATCTGTTGCGGCACGACGCCGAGCGGCGTCAGCACGGCGCCACCCAGGCCGCCAATGCGCATCTTGATGCCCTTGAGGTCGGCGACGGTCTTCACTTCCTTGCGCCACCAGCCGCCCATCTGGCAACCGCTGTTGCCGCCAGCGAAGGAGACGCAGTTGTAGCCGGCATAAAACTCATCGAGCAGCTGCTGGCCACCGCCCTGGTACATCCAGGCGTTGGTCTGGCGGGCGTTCATACCGAACGGGATGCAGGTACCGAAGGCGAAGCTGCGATCCTTGCCAACGTAATAGTAGGAAGCGGTGTGGCAGCACTCGACGGTACCCTGCTGCACGGCGTCCAGCGCCTGCAGGCCGGGAACAATTTCACCGCCCGGGAAGACGCGGATGTCGAACTTGCCGCCAGTCAGTTCGCGCAGGCGGTTGGCCAGTTGCTCGGCACCGCCGTAAATGGTGTCCAGGCTCTTCGGGAAGCTGGAGGTCAGGCGCCACTTGATGCTCGGCAGATCGGCGGCGATTGCCGGCGCGGCGATGGTGGCAGCGGCACCGGCGGCGGCGCCGATGGAAGCCTTTTTCAGAAAATCACGACGTTGCATCTTGTCTCCTTCAGAAATTATTGGGAACGCCAGAATGGTGCGAAATCATTCTGGCCAAATCCCCGACAAAGGAGAATTGCGGAAAACCCTAACAGCGGGTTTTCACTCGCCGGCCACCGTCATCCGGTCGATCATGATCGAGCCGGTCTGCTTGGTGCCGCGCACCTGGACGTCGTTGCCGACGGCGACGATGCCGGCCAGCATGGTTTTCAGATTGCCGGCGATGGTGATTTCCTCGACCGGATAGGCGATCTTGCCGTTCTCGATCCAGTAGCCGGCAGCGCCGCGCGAATAGTCGCCGGTCACGTAATTGATGCCCTGACCGAGCAGTTCGGTGACCAGGAGGCCGCGCCCCATGCGGGCGACCAGACCGGCCAGGTCGTATTCGCCGGGCTGGATGATCAGGTTGTGGCTGCCGCCGGCATTGGCCGTCGTCTGCATGCCCAGCTTGCGCGCCGTGTAGGTGCTGAGGAAATAACCCTGCAGCACGCCGTCGGTGACCACCTCGCGATCGCGCGTCGCCACGCCGTCGCTATCGAAGGAAGCACTGCCCAGGCCGCAGGGAATATGCGGCCGTTCGGCGATCTGGATGAAGTCCGGCATGATCCGCTTGCCCAGTTGATCGAGCAGGAAGGACGATTTGCGATAGAGCGCCCCGCCGCTGGCGGCATGGACAAGGCTGCCGAGCAGGCCGCCGGCCAGCGGCGCCTCGAAGATGACCGGGAACTCGCCGGTCTTGACCTTGCGCCCGCCAAGCCGCGCCACGGCACGTTCGGCGGCGATCCGGCCGACCTGCCCCGGGGCGTCGAGGCGGCTCGCGTTGCGGTGGGTGGTGTACCAATCGTCGCGCTGCATCGCATCCTGCTCGCCAGCGATCACCGAGCAGGAAATGTAATGGCGCGAGGTCGGGTAGCCGCCCATGAAACCGAGACTATTGGCCGAGACGAAATGCGCCTGCTGAGTCGAAATCGACGCCCCTTCCGAATTGCTGACCAGCGGACTGGCGTCGAAGGCGGCCTGCTCGCACAGCCGCGCCGTCTCGATCGCATCTTCAACGGTCAAGGCCCACGGATGGTACAGGTCGAGGTCGGGACAGTCCCTGGCCATCAGCGCCGCCTCGGCCAGCCCGGCGCAGTCGTCCTCGGCCGTGAAGCGGGCGATGTCGAGCGCCGCTTCGACCGTTTCGCGCAGCGCCTGCGCCGAAAAATCGGAGGTGCTGGCGTAGCCCTTGCGCTGACCGGAATAGATGGTGATGCCGATACCCTTGTCGCGGTTGAACTCGATCGTTTCGACCTCGTCGCAACGCACCGTCACCGACTGGCCGAAGCCTTCCGAGACATCGACCTCGCAGGCCGTCGCCCCTTTGGCGCTGGCGTGTTTGAGCACATCCTCGGCCAGTTGCTGCAGGGTGGCGAAGGGATAGGAAAAGGCGGCGGTGTCGGACATGGAAGCGGCGTCAGGGCAGGAAAGTCGCTATCATAACAGCCCGCTATCGCCCGCCCGTTAAGAGCACCCCATGCACGAAGAAGATTTCACCGAAGACACCGGCCGCCCCTCGAAGACCAAGCAGAAGGAGGCGATGCACGAATTGCGCGACCTCGGCGCCGATCTGGTCGAACTCTCGGTCGGCCAGTTGAAGCGGATCAAGCTGCCGGAAAACATCTACGACGCGGTACGCGAATGCCAGAAAATCACCGCCCACGGCGCCCGTCGCCGGCAGGTGGCCTACCTCGGCAAACTGATGCGCGGCGTCGACGACGAGCCGATCCGTGCCGGCCTGGCCATGCTGCGCGGCGAATCGTCGGCCGAAACGGCTCGCCTGCATCGTCTCGAACGTTTCCGCGTGCGCCTGCTCGAAGACGAAGCGGTGCTCGCCGAAATCGCCGCCCTGTGGCCGGCCGTTGATCTCCAGCACCTGCGCACCCTGCGCCGAAATGCGTTGAAGGAACAGGAAAACAACAAACCGCCAAAGAATTTCCGCGCCATCTTCCAGGTCCTGCAGGAACTGGACAAGCAGGGAACGCCGGCCCCGGAGGAAGCAGACAATGAATGAAGAACTCGTCATCGGACTGGTCTCGATCAGCGACCGCGCCTCGACCGGCGTTTACGAAGACAAGGGCATCCCGGCTCTGGAGGAGTGGCTGTCATCGGCGCTGACCACGCCGTGGCGCGCCGAAAAGCGGCTGATCGCCGACGACCGCGAAACCATTGAAAATACGCTGATTTCTCTGGCCGACCGTAGCATTTGCCACCTGATCCTGACCACCGGCGGCACCGGCCCGGCGCTGCGCGATGTCACGCCGGAAGCCACGCTGGCCATCGCCGACAAGGAAATGCCCGGCTTCGGCGAGGAAATGCGGCGGATCAGCCTGAACTTCGTGCCAACCGCGATCCTGTCACGGCAGGTCGCCGTGATCCGCAAGCAGGCGCTGATCATCAACCTGCCCGGCCAGCCGAAGTCGATCAAGGAAACGCTGGAAGGCGTCCGCAACCCGGATGGCACGGTCGCCCATGTCGGCATCTTCGCCGCCGTCCCGTACTGCATCGACCTGATCGGCGGCCCCTACATGGAAACCGACGAAGCCGTGATCAAGGCCTTCCGGCCCAAGTCGGCGAAAAAACCAGCCGGTAGTTGTTAGTCGGTAGTCCTTAGCAAAAACAGAGGGCGCCACGGCGCCCCCAAAACTACGCTAACAACTAACTACTAGCGACTAACAACTAACTGCCCCCCCCTAACTCACCACGCTCTGGCGGTAGCGGGCCACCTCGTAGTCTGCAGTCTGGTCGAGCAACGCCACCGGCGACAGCAGGAAGCGCCGGCCGTCGCTGGCGTATTCGAGACTCTCGCGTGGATCGAAGGTGATTGGCGGCAGGACGACCCGCAATTCGTCGGTCGAGTTGCCGTCGAGCAGGATCAGCGCCGGCACCCCGGCCGCCGACGCATAACTCGATGCCGTCCGCACCCGGAGTTCGGCCGAAACCGCCTGCCGGGCAAGGACCTGGATACCGACCCGGGCATCGCTTTCGGATTCGCGGTGATAGCGCCTGACCACCCCGACCAGCCAATTGTCACCCCCCTCCGGCTGCATCGCGATCAAGGCGCCGACGCGCAACCACTCGCCGGAAACATTGCCGAGCACCGCGCCGAACCCGCCGCGGCTGACGTTCTCGACAACCCAGCTTTCCATCTGCAATCCGGCAGGCCGGCCGCCGAACTCGCCGGAGAAAACGACGAAGGCATTGACCAGGCCATGCAGCACCGACATCCGGTGCTTGACCCGATGGCGGTCATGTTGGCGCTGCGGCGGGACCGGCGCCAGGTAAGCGGTCAGGTGACGCAACACGCGGACCAGCAATTTGGCCGGGTAGAGCGCCCCCAGATTGATCTCGGGCGGCACTTCGCCCCCCCGCTCCAGGCCGTCGAGCATCACCCGCATGTCATCGTAGGCCGTTCCCGGCTTGATGAAACGCTGGGTCGTTGCCGCCTGCGCCGGCATCCGTGCCAGGCGCTGCGGCGGCTGCGGCAGCTTGAGATCGGACCAGTAGACACTGTCCGGCAAGGCCTTGGCGGTGTACACAAAACCCTGCATGAAGTGGACAATCAGCCGCTCCGCCACTTCAATCTCCACCGGCAACAGGCTGTCCAGCGACGCGGCCTGGAACAGCATCACTTTCTGGTATTCCTGGACCGGCGTGCTCATCCCGCTATTGCCGGGCAGCGCCACGGCCTTGCTGCCGCCCCCCGCTTCTTCCGCCGCCAGCAGTGCTGCCCCAACGCGACGCCACAGCTCGCCACTCAACGGCCCGTAGTGGAATTGCTCCCATTTGAGCATGCGGCCGAGGGCGGCGATCAGACGGGCCGACAACGACGGCAGAACAGCCCGCGCCAATTCTCCCGGGCGTGGCTTTTCGCTGACGGACTGCAGGCAACGCTCATAGGCGGCAGCCAGCAGGGTCCAGAAACCGTAGTTGATCGACCACAGCCGCTTTTCTTCCGACTTCGACAGGCGTGCGGTATAAAAATACTCTTGCGACAGGCGCCGCAGATGCGGATTGGCCACCTCTTCGAATTGCTGGAGCACCTCGTACAGGCGATCCGCTGGAAAATCATCCACCCCGGCCAAGGACTCAAGCCAGCCGGCAAGTTCATCCAGGGCCCTGAACGCATTGTCTCTGGGCAATTCAGAAAGGATCTTGCGCAATTCGCGGACATCGGCCAGCGGATGCTGGGATTTTTGCGCGAACAGGCCGCCCAGCGCGGCTACCTTTTTAAGCACTGCTCTCCTCCGACACAAAATATATTTTTTTACAGTGTAAACGGATACCGTCCGTCAGTCGTGAGAAATTTCCCATTTTTATCAAAACGATGCGCTCCCGACGGCCGGTTTGGCGTCGGGATTCAATCGCCATTAAAATAGCCCGCTCATTCGATCATCCGGATTCGCGAACCAATGCAGCCCTACCTCGACCTGATGCGCCACGTGCTGGACAACGGCCACGACAAATCCGACCGTACCGGCACCGGCACGCGCTCGGTCTTCGGCTGGCAGATGCGTTTCGACCTGGCCCGGGGCTTCCCGATGACGACCACCAAGAAGCTGCACCTGAAGTCGATCGTCCACGAACTGCTGTGGTTTCTGCAGGGCGACACCAACATCAAGTACCTGCAGCAGAACGGCGTAAAAATCTGGGACGAATGGGCTGACGAAAACGGCGACCTCGGCCCTGTCTACGGCAAACAGTGGCGCCGCTGGGAAACGCCGGACGGACGGCTGATCGACCAGATCACGCAACTGGTCCATAGCCTGAAGAACAACCCAGACTCGCGCCGCCACATTGTTTCTGCCTGGAACCCCGGCGACGTGGATCACATGGCCCTGCCGCCCTGCCACTGCCTGTTCCAGTTCTACGTTGCTCCTTCGACAAGCTCAGGACAGGTTCGAAAACTGTCCTGCCAGCTCTACCAGCGCTCGGCCGACATCTTCCTCGGCGTGCCTTTCAACATTGCCTCCTACGCCTTGCTGACCCTGATGCTGGCCCAGGTCTGCGGCTACCAGCCCGGGGAGTTCGTCCATACCTTCGGCGATGCGCACATCTATTCCAACCATTTCGAGCAGGCGAAGTTGCAACTCACCCGCGAACCGCGGGCGCTGCCCACCATGTGGATCAATCCTGAAGTGAAGGACATCTTCGCCTTTCGCTTCGAAGACTTCCGCCTCGACGGCTACGATCCGCATCCGCATATTGCGGCGGCGGTCGCCGTCTGACCATGCAGGTGCCGCTCCGTCCCGCCTGGCTCGCGCTGGCCGAACACGCCCGCAGCATCAAGCATCGCCATTTGCGCGAGTTGTTCGCGGCCGACCCGGCGCGCTTTGAGCACTTTTCGCTGCGCCACGGCCCCCTGCTGCTCGATTTTTCCAAGCAGCGCCTAGGCCAGCTGACCATGGGCCTGCTGCACCAGTTGGCCGAGCAGGCCGGGTGGCGTCACTGGATAGACCGGATGCGCGCCGGCGAGCCGATCAACCACACCGAAGACCGTGCGGTCAGGCATGCCGATCTGCGCGCCGGCGCCGCCGCGCCGCCGGAAGTCAAAGCCGTGCTCGAACGGATGGCCCGGTTTTGCGAACGGATCCACGCCGGCAACTGGCGCGGCTTTTCCGGCGAGCGGATCACCGACATCGTCAATATCGGCATCGGCGGTTCCGATCTCGGGCCACGGATGGCCGTCCATGCCCTGGCTGCCTTCGAGCAGCCCGACATCAGCGTGCACTTCGTTTCCAACCTGGACAGCGCCGACCTGGCCAGCACGCTGACCCGCCTCAATCCGCGCAGCACGCTGTTCATCGTCGCCAGCAAGACCTTCACGACGCTGGAAACGATGGCCAACGCCCATACTGCGCGCAACTGGATACGGGCCGCCGCCAACGACGACCAGGCCATCGCCCGCCATTTCGTCGCCGCCTCGACCAACCTGGCGGCGACGGCCGAATTCGGCATCGCACCGGAAAACGTCTTCGAATTCTGGGACTGGGTAGGCGGCCGTTTCTCGCTATGGTCGGCGATCGGCCTGCCGATCGCGCTTGCCGTCGGCTTCCGCAATTTCGAACAGTTGCTGGCCGGCGCCCATGACATCGACGAGCATTTCTTCACCGCCCCGGCCGACGCCAACCTGCCGCTGACCATGGCCCTGATTGCGCTGTGGAACACCAATTTCCTCGACGCCCACAGCCACGGTGTCTTTCCCTACAGCCATTCGCTGGCCCTGCTGCCGGCGCACCTGCAACAACTGGAGATGGAAAGCAACGGCAAGCGGGCCAATCGCGACGGGCTGGCGGTCGATTACCCGACCAACCCGATTCTCTGGGGCGAGGCCGGGACCAACGGTCAGCA
>CAIXSK010000221.1 GCA_903922075.1 uncultured beta proteobacterium
CCACCACGCCGGCGGCGATTTCAGCCTGGACGGCCAGCGCGTCATTTACGCCCACGGTGAGCAAACGCTCACCTACGCCGGCATCGGCGTTTTCTCGCCGGCCTTCTTCGCCGGCGTCCAGCCCGGCACCGTGATGAAACTGCGCCCACTGCTCGACGCCGCCATTGCTGCCGGCACGCTGACCGGGGAACGCTACTCTGGCCGCTGGGTCGACGTGGGAACACCGCAACGCCTGACTGAGTTGGATGCCGAGCTACGAGCAACCCATGTTGATTGACCTCATTCTGGGCGCAGTGGCTACGGCCATCTGTTACTGGCCAGGTTGGCTTGTGCTACGAGTTCTGACCGTCGGCCGCTATCCGCAGCCCAAGGGAGTCGAGCACAACACTGGACTTGTAATCACATTCGGGATGGGCGTATTTATCGTTACGCTCGGACTCATCTACTCTTGAGATGCCATGACCCACGCCCACTTTTACGTCCGCAGCAACCGCCCGTTTATAGCCATCGGCGTAGCCCCAGCCCGTAAGCAGGCGATTCTGGAAAGTTCTTTGTAGGAGTTCGCCATGCCGAATACGCCGCCCACCACCTCCGCCCACCGGAGCTTCGAGAACATTCGCCAGCAGGATGAGCGCGGCGATGAATTCTGGTCGGCACGCGATCTCGCCCCCTTGTTGGAATATCAGGATTGGCGCAACTTCATGCAGGTTGTGGATAAAGCGCGGCTCGCTTGCGAACAGTCCGGGCAAGCCGTTGCCGACCATTTCGGTGAAACCAACAAAATGGTTTCGATTGGCTCCAACGCGCAGCGCGCCATTCCCGACGTCCACCTTTCCCGCTACGCGTGCTACTTGATTGTCCAGAACGGCGACCCGTCCAAACCCGTCATCGCCAACGGCCAGACCTATTTCGCCATCCAGACGCGGCGGCAGGAACTGGCCAACGATGGCGGTTTCGGCCAACTGAACGAGGACGAGAAGCGCCTCGCCATCCGCAACGAACTGGCGCAACACAACAAATATCTCGCAGCAGCCGCAGCCGATGCCGGGGTGGAAAGTGGCAAGGATTTCGCCATTTTCCAGAACCACGGCTACCGCGGCCTTTACGGCGGTTTGGACGCAAGCGGCATTCATGCCCACAAAGGCCTGAAAAAAACCCAGAAAATCCTCGATCATATGGGCAGCACCGAACTGGCCGCCAATCTGTTTCGCGCCACGCAAACCGAGGAGAAATTGCGCCGCGATGGTGTCCAAGGGAAACGGCAGGCCAACCAAACGCACTTTGCCGTCGGCCAGAAAGTCCGCAAAACAATCGAGGAGCTCGGCGGCACCATGCCAGAAGACTTGCCGACGCCGGAACTCAGCATCAAGCAGATTGAGTCCGCACAAGGCAAATTGCCCAAGAAGGACGATCTATGACCCACGCCCATTTTCTCGCCCGCCGCAAGCGCCTGTTGAAGACCATCGGCGACGGCGTCGCCATCGTGCCGACGGCGCCGGAAGTCATCCGCAACCGCGACGCGCATCATCTCTACCGCTTCGACAGTTATTTCTGGTACCTGACCGGCTTCCCCGAGCCGGATGCGGTGGTCGTGCTAATCGGCGGCCAGAAGCCAAAATCCATCCTGTTCTGCCGCGAGAAGCATGAAGAGCGCGAAATCTGGGACGGCTACCGCTACGGGCCGAAAGCCGCCAAGACCGCCTTCGGCTTCGATGCCGCCTACCCGATCGAGCAACTCGACAAGAAACTGGCTGAATTCCTCGTCGACCGCGACACGCTGTGGCACGCCATCGGCCACGACGCCGCGTGGGACGCCCGGATCGCCAAGGCGCTGAACGAAGTGCGCGCCCAGACCCGGGCCGGCAAGCGGGCGCCGCGCGCCATCCACGACCTGCGCGCCGAACTCGACAATATGCGCCTGGTCAAGGACGCCGCCGAAGCCGACATCCAGCAACGCTCGGCCGACATCGCCAGCGCCGGCCACGCCCGCGCCATGCGCGCCTGCCGCCCCGGCGTCGCCGAGTACGAACTGGAAGCGGAGCTGACTTACGAATTCAGGAAGCGTGGCGCCGATGCCCACGCCTACACGCCGATCGTCGCCGGCGGCGCCAACGCCTGCGTGCTGCATTACGTCGAGAACAACAAGCTGCTCAACGACCACACCCTGGTCCTGATCGACGCCGGCTGCGAAGTCGAAGGCTACGCCGCCGACATCACCCGGACCTTCCCGGTCAATGGCCGCTTCAACGCCGCGCAAAAGGACGTCTACGAAATCGTCCTCGCCGCCCAGGCGGCGGCCATTGCCGCCACCGCCCCCGGCCGCCATTTCATGGAAGGCCACGACGCCGCCGTCCGCGTGCTGACCCAGGGCCTGATCGACTTCAAGCTGCTCGACGGCGACCTCGACAACCTGATCGAAAAGGGCGATTTCCGCCGTTTCTACATGCACCGCACCGGCCACTGGCTCGGCCTGGACGTACACGATGCCGGCGAATACAAGGTCGGCGACGAATGGACCAAGCTGGTGCCGGGCATGACGCTGACCGTCGAACCCGGCCTCTACTTCCGTCCGGCCGACGATATCCCGCCGGCGCTGGCCGGCATCGGCATCCGCATCGAGGACGATGTCCGGGTCACCGAAACTGGCTGCGACGTGTACACCACGGCGCCGAAGACGGTGGCCGAGATCGAGGAAGTGATGCGCCATGACTGAACCAGTCGTCGAAAACGTCGACATCCTGATCATCGGCGCCGGACCGGTCGGCCTGACCCTGCACCTGGCGCTGGCCGCCGGCGGCCAGCCATCGCTGCTCCTCGACCGTCGCCCCCTCGCTGCCCAACAGGGCGACCCGCGCGCCCTGGCCCTGTCGCACGGCGCCCGCCAACTGCTCGAACAGATCGATAGCTGGCCGAGCCGCGCCGCGACGCCGATCGAAACCATCCACGTCTCGCAAAAAGACGGTTTCGGCCGCACCCTGATCGACCGCGCCGACTACGCCCTGCCGGCGCTCGGCTACGTCGTCCGCTACCGCGACCTGGCCGGCGCGCTGGCCGCCAA
>CAIXSK010000222.1 GCA_903922075.1 uncultured beta proteobacterium
AACAAGCGCTTAGAGAAACTTGCTAATCCTTGATCTTAAAGCTGATTATTACCTTTGGCCTATTTGCAACAAGCACTGCCATCGCCGCGTTTGACGCCCATTCTGGCGAGCAGTTTTTCCGGCGGACAAAAGCCGGTGAAACCGCTCTGCAGCAGGTTCAGGCCGACGAAGGCGGTGAAGGCGAGAAACCATTCGGAGACGAAAATCGGACTGCCGTGGTAACCGAGGGCCAGGGAGAGCAGGACGAAGAAGCCCGCCATGATGCGGATGATGCGTTCGATGGTCATGGATGTTCCTTTCGGAAAGCGGAGAAGTAGAGGACAGGAATGACGACCAGCGTCAGCAGCGTGGACACCAGGATGCCGAAGATCAGCGCCAGGGCCAGGCCGTTGAAGATCGGGTCGTCGAGGATGAACAGTGCGCCGAGCATCGCCGCCAATGCGGTCAGGGCGATCGGCTTGGCGCGCACGGCGGCCGACTGGATCACCGCGTCGTGGAAGTTCATGCCTGCGGCGACCTGCTGCTTGATGAAATCGACCAGCAGAATGGAATTGCGGACGATGATGCCGGCCAGCGCGATCATGCCGATCATCGAGGTGGCGGTGAATTGCGAACCGAACAGCGCGTGACCGGGCATCACGCCGATGATGGTCAGCGGGATCGGCGCCATGATGATCAGCGGCACGAGATATGACCCGAAGTGGGCGACGACCAGCAGGTAGATCAGGATCAGGCCGACCGCATAGGCGATGCCCATGTCGCGGAAGGTTTCGTAGGTGATCTGCCACTCGCCGTCCCACTTGACGCTGTAGCCGGCGTAGGGATCGGCCGGCTGGCGGATGAACCATTCGCCGAGCGTGCCGCCTTCGGCCAGCGCCATGCCGTTGATTTTTGAGCGGATGTCGAACATGCCGTAGAGCGGCGAATCGAGCTGGCCGCCCATGTCGCCGACGACATAGACGACTGGCAGCAGATCCTTGTGGTAGATGGTCTTCTCGCGCGCTGCGTCGCGCACTTCGACCAGTTCGGAAACCGGCACCAGTTGGCCGTCGCGCGAACGGACGCGGAGCTTCAACAAGGCGTCGAGCGAGGATTGTTTCTCGGCCGGCAGCGTGACGCGAACCGGGATTTCGAACTTGGATTCGGTGTTGCGGGCCGGCGTCACGTCCATGCCGGCCAGCCCCATGCCGACCACCTCGACGATGTCGCTCTGCGCCACACCGAGTTGCGCCGCTTTGCTCTGCAGCACGTGCAGCACGAACTTGCGCGAGTCGGCGTCGATGTAGTCGTCGATGGCGACGATGTCCTTCGTCTGTTCGAAAGCCGCGCGCACCTGCTTGCCGACGCTGATCTGGCCCTTGTAGTCCGGCCCGTAGACTTCGGCGACGATGGGCGAGATGACCGGCGGCCCGGGCGGCACCTCGACGAGCTTGGCGACGCCGCCGTTCTTCTTGCCGATGGCCTCGATGCGGTCGCGCAGGGAGGCGGCGATTTCGTGGCTCTGCCGCGAGCGATGCTGCTTGTCAGCCAGATTGACCTGGATGTCGCCGCGCTCCGGCGCGGCGCGCAGGTAGTACTGGCGGACCAGGCCGTTGAAGTTGATCGGGCTGGCCGTGCCGGCGTAGGCCTGGTAATTGACGACGTCCGGCTCGGTCGCCAGCTCGGCGCCGATTTCGTGCAGGACGCGGGCGGTTTCTTCGAGCGGCGTGCCGACCGGCATGTCGACGACGACCTGGAATTCGCTCTTGTTGTCGAAGGGCAGCATCTTCAGGACGACCAGCTGGAAATACGCCAGCGACACCGAACCGAGGATCAGCAGGACGACGGCGATGGCCAGCTTGAGGCGGGCCTTGC
This sequence comes from uncultured beta proteobacterium, assembly GCA_903922075.1. Classification (GTDB taxonomy): domain Bacteria; phylum Pseudomonadota; class Gammaproteobacteria; order Burkholderiales; family Rhodocyclaceae; genus Azonexus. The sequence continues at coordinate 1,855 of CAIXSK010000222.1, forward strand.
CGCCGCTCAACGGATCGAGGAAAGGCGTCAGCAGCTTGCGGAAGGTGCTGTCGAGTTTGGCATCGAGCTTCGACGGTTGGTGTTCGCTGTGGCCGCCGCCGTGCGACTTCATCAATTTGGCCGCCAGCCAGGGCGTGACGACGAAGGCGACGGCCAGCGAGATGGCCATGCCCATTGACGAATTGATCGGGATCGGACTCATGTACGGCCCCATCAGGCCGGTCACGAAGGCCATCGGCAACAGTGCGGCGATCACCGTCAGGGTAGCCAGGATGGTCGGCCCGCCGACTTCGTCGACGGCGCCGGGGATGATTTCGAGCAGCGTTTTTTCCGGATGCAGGCCCTGCCAGCGGTGGATGTTCTCGACGACCACGATCGCGTCGTCGACCAGGATGCCGATCGAGAAGATCAGCGCGAACAGCGATACGCGGTTCAGCGTGAAGCCCCAGGCCCAGGAGGCGAACAGCGTCGCAGCCAGGGTTAGCGTCACGGCGACGCCGACGATCACCGCCTCGCGCCGGCCGAGCGCGAAGAAGACCAGGGCGACGACGAAGGCGGTGGCGAAAGCCAGCTTGCCGATCAGCTTCTGCGCCTTCTCGGTCGCCGTTTCGCCGTAGTTGCGGGTGACGGTGACTTCGACGCCGTCCGGAATGACCGTGTTTTTTAGCGAAAATATCCGGCTTACCGTAGCATTGGCCACGTCGGCCGCATTGACGCCCGGCTGCTTGGACAACTGGATGGTCACCGCCGGGAATTCGCCGTCCTTGGCGCCAAACCAGGCGTAGCGTTTCGGCTGATCGGGGCCGTCCTCGACCGTGGCGACGTCGCTGAGGTAGATCGGCTTGCGCGCTTTTTCGTCACCTCTTACCGCGACGACCAGGCGCTTCACGTCGGCGGCGGTTTCGAGGTAGGTGCCGGTCTGCACCAGCACCTCACGGTTGCCGGCAGTCAGGCTGCCCGAGGATTGCAGCGCGTTCGACACCTTCAGCGCGCCGGCGATGTCCTGCGGCGTGATGCCGAAGGCGTTCATCCGCTCGGCATCCATCAGCACGCGGATGGCGTGGTCCGGGCCGCCCAGCGTGGACACGTCGCGCGTGCCCCTGATCCGCTTCAGCTCGATCTCGACGGCGCGCGCCACCTGCTGCAGGTCGTAGGCCGAGCGGGTCGGATCGGCGGTCCAGAAAGTCAGGCCGACGATCGGCACGTCGTCGATGCCGCGCGGCTTGATCACCGGCTCCATGACGCCAAGATTGGCCGGCAGCCAGTCGCGGTGCGAATGCACGGTGTCGTAGAGGCGCAGCACGGCGTCGTTGTATTTGACGCCAACGTCGAACTGCACGGTGATCACCGCCATGCCCGGCCGCGCCATCGAGTAGACGTGCTCGACGCCATGCATCCTTGACAGCACCTGCTCGCCCGGCCGCGCGACGAGGTTCTCGACATCCTTGGCCGAGGCGCCGGGGAAGGCGATCAGCACGTCGGCCATGGTCACGTCGATCTGCGGCTCTTCCTCGCGTGGCGTGACCAGCGTCGCGAAGACGCCCATCAGGAAGGCGACCAGCGCCAGCAGCGGGGTCATCCGAGAATTCTGGAAGGCCCGCGCGATACGTCCGGAAATGCCGAGATCGGTGCTGCTGCTCATAAATCCTTTATTTGCCTTTCAGTTTCATGATGCCGAGCGCGTCCATGACGATCTTTTCATAGACCGTCTCGGTGGTGCCCTTCTTCATCTTGTGCATGAAATATTTCTCGAAGCCGACCTTGGCCAGATGCACCCATTTGCCCTGGGCGAACCAGTTGACGTTGCGCGGCGGAATCTGCGGCAGCGCCACGAAGGCGGCGCCGCTGTCGCCGAAATCGGCCAGGCAGACGGCGTTCCAGGTCGCCTTCTGGGTCGGCGGCTTGCCGTCGAGCACGGCGCGGATGTTCTTGGCGGCGGCGGTGACCATCGACTCGATCATGTAGCCGGTCTTCGGCGTGCCGGTCGGCACCGGCGTCACTTCCACCGGCGGAATCGAGACGCAGACGCCGACGGCGAAAATCTCCGGATATTTCGGGTTGCGCTGGTGCTGGTCGATCAGGATGAAGCCGCGCGGATTGGTCAGCCCCTCGATGCCGAACACCGCCTCGACGCCCTTGAAGGCCGGCAGCATCATCGAATACTTGAAGGGCAGTTCGTGCTCGCGCTTCGGCTTGCCGTCCTCGTCGTGCTCGGTGACGAACATCTTGCCGGCCTCGACGCGCGTGACCTTGGCGTTGCAGATCCACTTGATATGCTTGTCGCGGAAGATCGACTCCATCAGCCCCTTGGAGTCGCCGACCCCACTCAGGCCGAGATGGCCGATGTAGGGCTCGGAGGTGACGAAGGTCATCGGCACCCGGTCGCGTATCTTGCGCCGGCGGAGGTCGGTTTCCATGATCATCGTGAATTCGTAGGCCGGCCCGAAGCAGGACGCGCCCTGCACCGCTCCGACGACGATGGGGCCGGGATCGGCGACGAAATCGGCCCACACGCCGCTGGCGCCGGCCGCATGGTCGACGTGGCAGATCGACTGGGTATGGCCCTGCGGCCCGAGACCTTCGATTTCGTCGAAAGCCAGCCGCGGGCCGGTGGCCAGGACCAGGAAGTCGTAATCGACGCTTTGGCCGTCGTCGAGTTCCAGACGCTTCTCCTCCGGATGGACGCGCTTGACGCCAACCGGGATGAAGCCGATGTGATGCTTGCTGAGCAGCGGTTCGATGTCCAGCTCGATCTCCTCGCGCTGGCGCCAACTGACCGCGACCCAGGGATTGGACGGCACGAAATGGAATTTGCTGGTGTTGGCGATCACGGTAATTCGATCACCCGGGCGCGCCGCTTCGCGCATTTCAAAGGCCATGGGCATGCCACCAAGGCCGGCGCCGACAATCACGATGTGAGCCATAGTTCTCTCCTCCTGATACAAGGCCCCGGCGGGGCAAATCCAAGCATCGTTTTCCGGCTGCGGCCGGTATTGTTTTTGGGTTTACTTGCGGTCCGCGGGCGCCTTCAGCGCGATGGCCGCCTTGACCGGATCGGTGACCACCCGGTCACCGGCGGCCAGGCCGGCCAGCACTTCGATCTCGCCCTGGCCGACGGCATCGCCGAGGCGCAGCTGGCGCAGGCTCAGGCGGTTGTCAGGCAATTGCAGATAAACGGCGGCCACTTCGCCGCGACGAACGACGGCGGCGGCCGGCACGGTCAATTTCTCGGCCCGGCCGGTCACGAAATGGACGCGGGCGAACATCCCCGGCGTCGCTTCCGGCACATCGGGCAGCGTGACGCGGACCTGCGAAACGTGGGTCGCGGCGTCGGCGGTGGGCAGCAACTGGACCTTGACGGCATCGACCCACTTGCCGAGCTCCGGAAACTCGACGCGGGCCGTCGTCACGGCGCGCATCTCCTTCAGCCGGTATTGCGGAATGCTCGCCGTGACGCGCAGGCTGCCCGGCTGGTAGATCGTGAACAGCGGCGTACCGGGCATCGCCATGTCGCCGAGTTCGGCGTGGCGACGGGCGACAATGCCGGTCATCGGCGCGACGATGCTGGCGTGGCTCTGGCTGGCCCCGGCCGCAGAGCGATTGGCGGCGGCGGCATCGAAATCGGCTTTCGCCTTGTCGAGCGCCGCGGCGCTCATGAACTTCTGGCCGACCAGGCTCCTGGTCCGCTCGTAACTGACCTTGGCGTTGGCGTACTGCGCCTCGGCCGCGCGTGCCGCCTCGGCCGCCTCGCGGTCGTCGATGCGCATCAGCAGCTCACCTTTTTTGACCGACTGCCCGGCATCGGCCTTGACCTCCAGCACCCGGCCGGCAACCTGGGCGCCGACCGTCGCCTGCTGCACCGCCTCGACCAGCGACTCGGCCGGAAAAGCCAGGTCGACGGCATGCGGCTTGACGGTGACGACCGGCAACGGCTCACCGGCAAATGCTACGGTAAGCCCGAAAAAAAGGCCGAAAACGAAAAAGCGAAGAATGTTTGCGCTCATATATATAAGCATACGCTAATTTACAGAGGCGATACAAGGGATTTAGAAGGTAGTTATTAGTCGGTAGTTTTTAGCAAAAACAAAGGGCGCCTCCCGGCGCCCTCTAACCCCGCTAACAACTAGCGACTAACAACTACTGACTAGCTCTCCAGATGTTTCGGCAGCGCGTTTCCTTGATCCACCAGCCGGAGACCGCGCCGAGGATGGCGCAGACGGTGACGACCAGCACACCGTGCTGCCAGGTCTGCACGTCGTAGACGCGGGCGCCGCCGACCATCTCACCCTGCCAGCCGAGGTCCATGACCCAGCCGACAAAGGGCTGCAACAGCGCGGCGGCCAAAAAGCCGCCCATGTTGGCGACGCTGGTCGACATGCCGGACAGCAGCGGCGGGTTGACCTCCTTGGAGCAGGCCCAGGTCAGGCTGAAGCCGGCCGTGGACAAGCCCATCAGCGCGAACAGCGCGTAGGAGACGGCGAGCGGCATGGTCACGCAGGACAGCCAGACCAGCCAGATCGCGCCATAGACGTGCGAAACGGCGATCAGCACCGGCTTGCGCCGGCCCAGGCGGTCGGACAGGCCGCCGATGAACAGGCAGCCGACGGCAAAACCGCCGAACCACAGCGACAGGTGCGTGGCCGCCACCGAGCGCGCCATGCCGTGCACCTGCATCAGGTAAGGCGTCGCCCACAGGCCGGCGAAGGTGAAGAAGGCGCCGGACATGCCGGTATTGACCAGCACGGCCGGCCAGGTGTCGCGGTTGCGGATCACCGACAACAGGCTGCCCAGCACGGCGGTCCGGTCGAAACGCGGCCGGGCGGCGGCCTCGGTCGATTCCGGCGCATCGCGGACGATCAGCCAGCACAGCGCGCCAAGCACCAGCGAGGCGACGCCGACGCCGATGAACACGCCGCGCCAGCCGGTCGCCTGGGCGACGGCCGAGAGCGGCGCGCCGGCCAGCACCGAGCCGAGGTTGCCGATCAGCATGCAGATGCCGACGATGGTGGCGAAGCGGCTTTCCTCGAACCAGACGGCGACCAGCTTGAGCATGGCGATGAAGGTGACCGACACGCCGAGGCCGATCAGCGTCCGCCCGACCAGCGCCAGGTCCAGTGTCGGCGCCAGGCCGAACAGGAAGCTGCCGGCCCCGGCGATCAAGCCGCCCGCGGCCAGGATGCGCCGTGGCCCGAGGGTGTCGGCGAGGATGCCGGTCGGGATCTGCATCAGCGTGTAAACGTAGAAATAGGTCGCCGCCAGCACGCCCAGCGAGGCCGCCGAGGTCTGGAACGCCGACGCCAGGTCGAGCGCCACGCCGGCCGGCGCGAAACGCTGGAAGAAGGACAGGATGTAGGCCAGCGCGACGATGCCGAGGGCGATCCAACGCCGTCGCATCTGGTCCTGGGTGAGTGCTTTCATGCTCGCTCCGTTCTTGGTGGCGTGGTCAGTGATTTACTTCTGGCTGAGAACCCACTTGGCCAGCGTCGCCGCTTCGCCGTCGGTCACGTTGTTGGCCGGCATCGGGACATTGCCCCACTCGCCCTTGCTGCCGTTCTTGATCTTGGCCGCCAG
>CAIXSK010000223.1 GCA_903922075.1 uncultured beta proteobacterium
CGCCAGGTTTTCCAGCACCTGATCGGCAACGCCATCAAGTTTACCGAGCGGGGCAGTATCGGGATCGCCGCCCGGCAGGTCGAACGAACGGCAAAATCGGTCCGCGTCGAATTCCACGTTACCGACACCGGCCCCGGCATCAGCGCCGAAGCCTTGCAGGCGATCAGCGGCCTGCTGGTCCAGGGCGACGGTTCGAGCATTCGCCGCCATGGCGGCCTCGGTGTCGGCCTGCCGATCGCCCGCAAGCTGCTTGAACTGATGGGCAGCGAGTTGCAGATCGACAGCGAATTGGGCAAAGGCAGCACCTTCCGTTTCACGCTGCCGTTGGCGCTACCCGAGACCGAAAGCGTCGCCCCCCGGGTCTGACAAGAATCCAGCCGCCGCCGCTCAGATCACCTTGCCGGGATTGATCAGGCCGCGCGGGTCGAGCGCCTGCTTCAGCGAGCGCATCAGCGCCATCTCGACCGGGCTCTTGTAGCGCAGCAGTTCCTCGCGCTTCAACTGGCCGATGCCATGCTCGGCCGAAATCGAGCCCTTCAGCGCGTGCGCCGTGTCATGGACGATGCGATTGACTGCCGGCTGGGCGGCGATGAAAGCGGCGTTGTCCTGCGCATCGGCCTTCGACAGGTTGTAGTGCAGGTTGCCGTCGCCGACATGGCCGAAGGCGACGACGCGGATACCGGGGAAGGCTTCCTCCAGCGCGGCATCGGCGGCGGCCAGGAATTGCGGGATGGCGGAAACCGGCACCGCCACGTCGTGCTTGATGCTGATGCCCTCGATCTTCTGTGCCTCGGAAATATTCTCGCGCAGCGCCCACAGCTTCCTCGCCTGGACTTCCGATTGCGCGACGACACCGTCGCCGACTTCGCCGGCTTCCAGCCGCTCCGCCAGCCAGGCTTCGACCGCCGCCGGATCGGCTTCGGAAAACTCGGCCAGCACGTACCACGGCGCTTTGCCGGTCGGCCGCAGGGTGTCCGGAATGTGCTTCAGGACCAGCCCGAGCGCCGTTTCGGACACCATCTCGAAGGCCGTCAACTGGGCGTCAAATTTCGATTTTGCCGAATTTATCAGGCCGACCGTAGCATTCGGCGAATCCACGTTCAGCCAGCAGGTCACCTGCGTCTTCGGCAGCGGAAAGAGCTTCATGACGGCGCCGGTGATGATGCCCAGCGTACCCTCGGCGCCGATGAACAGCTGCTTCAGGTCGTAACCGGTGTTGTCCTTGCGCAGCCCGCGCCGGCCGTCCCAGATGTCGCCGCTGGGCAGGACAACCTCCAGGCCCAGCGTCAGTTCGCGAGTGTTGCCGTAGCGCAGCACCTGGACGCCACCGGCGTTGGTGGAGAGGTTGCCGCCGATCTGACAAGTCCCCTCCGAAGCCAGGGCCAGCGGGAACAGCCGGTCGACGGCACGCGCCGCGGCCTGGACGGCAGCCAGCGTACAGCCGGCTTCGACGGTGATCGTATTGTTCTGGGCATCGACCGAGACAACCCGGTTCAGCCGGCTCAAGCTGAGCACCACCGCCCTGCCCCCGCCATCCGGCGTCGCCGCACCGCACAGGCTGGTGTTGCCACCCTGCGGCACGATGGGCACATTAGCCTCGACACAGGCCCTGACCACGGCGGCCACTTCGTCGGTAGTGCCGGGACGGACAACGCATTGCGCCGCCCCACGGTAACGGCCGCGCCAGTCGGTGACGAAGGGCGCGATGTCGGCCGGGTCGGTCAGCACATGGGTGGCGCCAACCAGGCCAGTCAGTTGCCCAAGCAGCGGCGTCACGTCAGCGGTCCGACAATCTGCCCGAATTCGTCCGCAAAATCCGGACTGGCCGGATCGATGGCCAGGCGATCCCGGCACAGGCGGACGAAAGCGCCGCTCGCCGCGAGCAGGCCGGGCATCAGGTCGTGCAAGGTATTGAAATGTTCGGCGATGCCGACGTAGTCGGTTTCGTAATCGTGGGCCGCCAGGTTGCGCGCCGTGCGCAGCAGTTGCCAGTCGGCCAGCGACGCGATGACGCCCTGCTTCTCGTAATAGGCGAGCACCTGCAGGAAGCTTTCGGCCGACTCGCCAAGCAGCAGATGGGCATGGCGCATCGCTGCCGCCAGCGTGTCCTGCAGTTTGGCGAAACGTTCGTTGAATGCGGCCAGGCCGCCGAACAAATCCCGATCCTTTTTCTGCCGCGCCAGTTCATCGCCGTCCAGCGGCCACGGCAGCTTGCCGGCCGCAGCATCGAGAAAATAAACGCAGCGCTGCACAGCCTCAAGCAGTTGGGCCAGATGCCGTTTCTCGGCGGAAAGGATGTCGGCGGTGCTCACAGCGCTTGCGCCCTGGCCAGCGCGATGGCCTGGAACGGGGTCGGTTCCTTACCGGTTTCATAGGCGACGACATCGACCGGCAGGCCGATGGCGCCTTCCAGGGCAGCCTTGACCCGGGCCCGGGTCAGCAGGTCGAGCCGGCGGCCGGCGGTCAGCAACAAATCGACATCCCCACCACGCGCGCTATCGTCCAGCCGCGAACCGAACACGTAGGCGCGAACATCCGCCCCGGCCGTAGCCCGGACGGTTTCGCGGATGGCGTTCAGTTGTTGTTCGGCGAGACGCATGGGCCTACTTTAAACCACTTGCGCGTAGAGGTCATGGTGGTCGGCGTCGATGACCTTGACCTGCAGGAAGTCGCCCGGCTGGGCGTCGAAATGACCGTCGAGATAGACCAGGCCGTCGATTTCCGGCGCGTCGGCCTTGGAACGGGCGATGGTGCCTTCCTCGTCGACCTCATCGACCAGCACCTGGATGACGGTGTCGATCTTGGCCGCCAGCTTGTCGGCGGAGATGTCTTCCTGGACCTGCATCAGCCAGCGGCGGCGGTCTTCGCGGACGTCTTCCGGCAGCAGTTCGCCCAGTTCGTTGGCCTTGGCGCCCTCGACCGGCGAGTAGGCGAAAGCGCCGACACGGTCGAGCTTGGCGTCTTCGAGGAACTGGATCAGCTGGTCGAAATCCTCCTCGGTTTCACCCGGGAAGCCGGTGATGAAGGTCGAGCGGATGACGATTTCCGGGCAGATCTCGCGCCACTTGGCGATGCGCTCCAGCGTGTTCTCGGCCGAGGCCGGGCGCTTCATCGCCTTCAGGATGCGCGGGCTGGCGTGCTGGAAAGGCACGTCGAGGTAAGGCAGGATCTTGCCTTCGGCCATCAGCGGAATGACGTCGTCGACCGAGGGGTACGGGTAAACGTAATGCAGGCGGACCCAGATGCCGAAGCTGGCCAGCGCGTCGCACAACTCCTTCAGCCGGGACTTGACCGGCTTGCCGCCCCAGAAAGCGGTGCGGTACTTGAGGTCGACGCCGTAGGCGGAGGTGTCCTGGGAAATGACCAGGATTTCCTTGACCCCGGCCCGGGCCAGGTTCTCGGCTTCGGCCAGGATGTCGCCGACCGGGCGCGAAACCAGCGGGCCGCGCAGCGACGGGATGATGCAGAAGGTGCAGCTGTGGTTGCAGCCTTCGGAAATCTTCAGGTAGGCGAAGTGGTCCGGCGTCAGGCGGATGCCCTGCGGCGGGACCAGATCGGAATACGGGTCGTGCGGCTTGGGCAGGTGGGCATGGACGTAGCCCATCACCTCGTCGGCGGCGTGCGGGCCGGTGACGGCGAGCACGGCCGGGTGCGTCGTCTGCACGATGTCACCCTTGGC
>CAIXSK010000224.1 GCA_903922075.1 uncultured beta proteobacterium
CAACCGGCATCTGCAGGACGCGGACGCGATCCTTGGCCTTGACGAAGACCTGCAGACTGGGGCTGGTGTACCTGGAGTGCTTCGGGCCGCGGTAGGTCAGCACGATCGCGGCGATCATGGCGCCAATCAACGGCGCCAGCGGAACGAGCAGGTAGAGTTTTTGCATTTCCATGTTTAACCCTTCAGGCTGCCCAGGTCATCCACATGGATGCTCTTGAGGTTGCGGAACAGCACGATCAGGATGGCCAGACCGATGGCCGATTCAGCAGCGGCGACAGTCAGGATGAAGAAGACGAAAATCTGGCCCGAGAGGTCCTGAAGATAGTGGGAAAACGCCACGAAATTCATGTTGACCGCCAGCAGCATCAATTCGATGGCCATCAGCAGCACCAGCAGGTTCTTCCGGTTCAGGAAGATGCCGACGACGCTGATCGCGAACAGAATCGCGCCCAGAATCAGGAAATGCGAGAGTGACAGAGTAAGCATGGTCGTCCCTGGGTTCAGTCTTTTTCAACCGGCATCTGCAGGACGCGGACGCGATCCTTGGCCTTGACGAAGACCTGCAGACTGGGGCTGGTGTACCTGGAGTGCTTCGGGCCGCGGTAGGTCAGCACGATCGCGGCGATCATGCCGACCAGCAACACGAGGGATGCCAGTTCGAACGGATAGACGTAGTCGCTGAACATCAGCGCGCCGATGGCCTTGGTGTTGGACACGCCAGCCGGCACCATGGCTTCGGCGGCCGGCACCTGGAAGTACTTGCTGCCCAGCACCAGACCCATTTCGAGGACCATCAGCAGACCGAGCAAGGCACCCAGCGGCAGATAGTTCCAGAAGCCCTGGCGAATCCGGTCGAGATTGATATCGAGCATCATCACGACGAACAGGAAAAGCACCATGACCGCCCCGACATAGACGAGGATGATGGCGATTGCCAGAAACTCGGCTTGCAGCAGCGCCCAGATGCCGCCGCAGGTGAAGAAAGCAAGAATCAGGTGCAGCGCGGCGTGCACCGGGTTGCGGGCGGTGATCACGCGAAGGCTCGCGAAGACCAGGATCGCCGACAGGAAGAAGAAAACCGCAGTTTGAAAATCCATCGCTAGCACCTGTTATCGGTAAGAAGCATCAAGTTCGCGATCCTTCGCGATTTGATCTTCGTAGCGGTCGCCGTTGGCCAGCAACATCTGCTTGGTGTAGTACAAATCACCACGCTTCTCGCCGTGATATTCGAAAATCCGCGTTTCGACGACGGCATCGACCGGGCAAGCTTCTTCGCAGAAACCGCAGAAAATGCACTTGGTCAGATCAATATCGTAGCGCGTCGTGCGGCGGGAACCGTCATCACGCGGCTCAGCCTCGATGGTGATGGCCAGTGCCGGGCAAATAGCTTCGCACAGCTTGCAGGCGATACAACGCTCTTCGCCGTTCGGATAGCGACGCAGGGCGTGCAGGCCACGAAAACGGAAGCTCTGCGGCGTCTTTTCTTCCGGATACTGGACGGTGATCTTGCGGGCAAAGAAATACTTGCCCGTCACCGACATCCCCTTCAACAATTCCTTGAGGAAGAGGCTGTTGAAGATTTCCTTCATCGAACCCATTAGTCTCTCCTCACTTCCAGATATTCAGCGGCGACATCATCCAGACGCCGACGACAACCAGCCAGATCAGACAGATCGGCACGAAAACTTTCCAGCCCAGACGCATCAACTGGTCGTAGCGGTAGCGCGGGAAGGTCGCCCGGAACCACAGGAACAGGAAGAGGATGGCCGACATCTTGGCGAACAGCCAGAGGATGCCATCGGGCAGGAAGCTAACCGGAGACAGCCAGCCACCGAGGAACATGATGGCGGTCAGCGCCGACACCAGGATCATGTTGGCGTATTCGGCCAGGAAGAAGACCGCGAAGGCCATGCCGGAATATTCGACGTGGAAACCGGCAACGATTTCGGATTCGCCTTCGGCGACGTCGAACGGTGCCCGGTTGGTTTCAGCCACGCCGGAAATCAGATAGACCAGGAACATCGGGAACAGCGGCAACCAGTTCCACGACAGGAAGCTCAGACCCCAGCCGGCGAAGCGGCCCTGATTCTGGACATTGACGATCTCGACCAGATTCAGGCTATTGGAGACCATCAGCACGCAGATCAGCGAGAAGCCCATCGAGATTTCGTAGGAAACCATCTGGGCCGCCGAGCGCATGGCGCCGAGGAAAGCATACTTGGAGTTGGAAGCCCAGCCGGACAGGATGATCCCGTACACCCCCATCGAGGTGATGGCCATGATGTACAGCAGGCTGGCATCGATATTGGCCAGAACCAGCGTATCGGTAAAGGGCACCACCGCCCAGGCGGCCAGCGCCGGAGCGATGGCCAGCATCGGAGCGATGATGAAAATGCCCTTGTTGGCGCCGCTGGGAACGATGATTTCCTTCATCAGCAGCTTCAGGCCGTCGGCGATCGGCTGGATCAGGCCCCAGGGACCAACCCGGTTGGGGCCGATACGGACCTGCATGTAACCGATGACCTTGCGCTCAAAGTAGGTCAGATAAGCAACGCCAAGCATCATCGGGGCAACGATCAGGACAATCTTGATCAGGGTCCAGACAGCCGGCCAGGCGCCGCCGAAAATTCCGGTGCCGAAATTCATCAGTGCGTCCATTTATGCACGCTCCACGGAAATCGAGCCGAACATGTCGCCCAGCATCGCGGTACTCGCATGTGCCGCCGAAACGCGAACGCAACCGGCCGGCACATTGTTGTCGATCTTGGCGATCAGGATTGCCTCGCCAGCACCTTGCCTGACGCGAACCTGGGTATTTTCGGCGATGCCGATCTGGGCCAGCGTCTGTTCGCTAAGGCGGGCAGTCGGGGCAACGGCATCGGCAGTCTGCTGCAGCGCCGGAGCACGGCGGGCCATTGGATCGGCGAAGTTGATCGGCACGTCGGCAATCCGCTGCAAACCGTTGGCGGAAGCCGCCGGCAGAGCGATGGAAATACCATTCAGTTCGTTGCTCAGGCCAGCGACGAATTCCGTCCCCTTGCCCAGAACTTCGTCACGAACCGCCTCGCTGGAGTTATAGCCGAAGCCATCGAGATTCAGGACATTGCCCAGCACGCGAAGCAGTTTCCAGCCCGGACGAGCATCGCCACGCGGCTTGGTCACCCCATTGAAGCTCTGAACGCGGCCTTCGGTATTGACGAAGGTACCCGAAGTCTCGGTGTAAGGGGTGATGGGCAGCATCACATCGGCAAATTCCAAGGCCGGCGCATGCTTGAAAGCAGACATATAGACCACCAGGCTGGCCTGCTTCAATGCACCGAGAGCCAACTGCGGGTTGGCGCAATCGAATTCGGGCTCAACGCCCATCAGGACATAGGCCTTGCGCGGTTGCTCAAACATCTGGCGAGCATTGGCACCGGAAGGCAGCGCCCAGGCGAGATGCCCACCCACGGTGTTGGCGCCTTCACCGAGGAAACCGACGGTCGCGCCGGTCAGTTTTCCGAGCTCCAAGGCCAGGGCATGCAACTGCGTAGCATCAGCAGATTGGGTTGCGACATTGCCGAGGAAGACAGCACGCTTCTCGCCATCGACCAGGCTCTGGGCGATCTTCTTGCTCGTTTCGCAAACGCTGGCCGATTCGACACCACCCGGCACGGCAACGCCCTTGATCTCCGCTGCTGCCTTGACGATAGCTGCCAGCGTACCAGCCAGTTGGGCCGGGGCGACGGTCATACGAGCATGCAGGTTGATCAGTTGATCGTCACCGGTCACCGACAACAGGCTGACCTTGGTGTATTTCTTGGCGGCCTGGCGCAGACGCTGAGCGATCAGCGGATGATCCTTGCGCAGGAAGGAGCCTACGACCAGCACACCGTCGAGATCCTTGATCTCGGCAAGACGCATGCCCAGCCACGGCGCGCCGGCGCGCTTGAAATCGGAGGAGAAATCGCTCTGGCGCGGACGGAAATCGATATTGCCGCTGCCGAGGCCCTTCATGACCTTGCCGAGCAGGAACAGCTCTTCGACCGTCGAGCTTTGCGCGGCTAGTGCGGCCAGCGCATCCCCACCGTGTTCGCGGGAAACGTCCTTGAGGCCATGAGCGACGTAATCGAGCGCGACGTTCCAGTCGACTTCCTTCCACTCGCCGCCCTGCTTGACCATTGGCTTGGTCAGGCGCTCGTCTGAACTCAGGGACTGATAGGAGAAGCGCTCCTTGTCGGAGATCCAGCACTCGTTGACTTCTTCGTTCTCACGCGGCAGAACGCGCATCACGTTGTCGTGCTTGACTTGGACGACCAGGTTGGCGCCGACGGAATCGTGCGGGCTGACCGACTTGCGGCGCTGCAGTTCCCAAGAACGCGCGGTGTAGCGGAAAGGCTTGGAGGTCAGCGCGCCAACCGGGCAAAGGTCGATCATGTTGCCCGACAATTCCGAATCGACCGTACGACCGACGAAGGTCATGATCTCGGAATGCATGTTGCGGTTGGCCATGCCGAGTTCCATGATGCCGCC
>CAIXSK010000225.1 GCA_903922075.1 uncultured beta proteobacterium
CGGACAGCGCCCGCTCCTGCGCGTTGGCCGAGATGACGATGCGCCGGCGGCCGTCGTCGCGGGTGATCTGGTTCGGGCCATCGGCATCCTCGATGCTGGCCAGCATGGCCAGCGGTACGCGGCCGCCCGGCGTCTCGACCAGCAGGTTCTTCAGGCCCTCCAGGGAGCGGGCGCTTTCCGGCAGGCGGACGACGAGATCGAAGCGGCGGTTGCCTTCGACAATCTGCGTCACCTTCTCGCCATCGACCAGCGTCTGCAGCGTGCGCGTCAGCTGCGCCGTCGAGATACCGTAGCGGGCGGCGGCGTCGAAATCGACGCGGACCTTGATCTGCGGCGCCAGCACCTGCTTTTCGATGTCCAAATCGGCCAGGCCGTCGATTTTGGCCAGCCGTTCGCGGAGCAGACCGGCCTGGGCGCGCAGGGTGTCGAGATCCTCGCCGAACAGCTTGATGGCGATCTGCGCCCGCACACCGGACAGCATGTGGTCGAGGCGATGGGCGATCGGCTGGCCGAGACTGATGCTGGCCGGCAGGTTCTTCAGGCGCTGGCGGATGTCGGCATAGACCGCCTCCTTTGGCCGGCCGCCCGGCTTGAGCTGAATCTCGAACTCGGTGACATGCACACCCTCGGCATGTTCATCGAGTTCCGCCCGCCCGGTCCGCCGGCCGAGGTGCGCGATTTCCGGCAGGCCGCGCAGGGCGGCCTCGGCCGACTCGGCGATGCGTACCGACTCGGACAGCGTCGCCCCCGGATTGAGGCGCAGGCCGAGGGTGATCGAGCCTTCGTTGAAGGGCGGCAGAAAAGTGGTCGGGAAGAAGGGCACGGCCGCCATCGCCAATACGACGGCAACGCCGGCCAGCGCGATGGGCAGGCGCGGCGCGGCGAGCACCTTCTCCAGCGCCGCCTGGTAATGCGCCTTGAGCCAGCGCACCAGCCGCGTTTCGCCGTGATCGTGGGCAACCAGCGCCGGCAGCAGCCATGAACAGAGCACCGGCGTCAGCAGCACCGAGACGGCCAGCGAGGCCAGGATGGAGACGATGTAGGCGATGCCGAGCGGCACGAACAGCCGCCCCTCGATGCCGGGCAGGGCGAACAGCGGCACGAAGACCAGCGCGATGATCAGCGTCGCGTAGACGATGGCCGTGCGCACCTCCAGGGAGGCCGAGACGATGGTCCGCAGCACCGAGTACGGCCCGCCGTGCGCCGCCTTCTCGCGCAGCCGGCGCAGGATGTTCTCGACATCGACCACCGCGTCGTCGACCAGCTCGCCGATGGCGATGGCCAGGCCGCCCAGGGTCATCGTGTTGATCGACAGGCCCAGCCACTGGAAGACCAGGATGGAGGTCAGGATCGATAGCGGAATGGCGGTCAGCGAAATCAGCATCGTCCGGAAATTACCGAGGAAGAAGAACAGTACGCCGGCGACCAGGCAGGCAGCGAGCAGCAGCTTGCCCTGCAGGTTGCCGATCGAGGCCTCGATGAAATCGGCCTGGCGGAAAATCACCTGCGGCGCCGTGATGCCCTGCGGCAGACTGCCCTTCAGGCCGTCCAGCGCGGCTTCCAGGCGTTTGGTCAGATCGACCGTATCGGCCGTCGGCTGCTTCTGGATGCTCAGGATCACGGCTGGCACGCTGCCCTGGCCGTCGCTGAAGCCGCCGTCGCCGCGCTTGATCGCCGCCGCGAAACCGACCTCGGCGACCTGGCGGAGCAGAATCGGCTGGCCGGCACGGGCGGTGATCGCCAGGTTCTTCAGATCGTCGAGCCGGGCGCTGCGGCCGAGGTGGCGGATCAGGTACTCGCGGCCGTTCAGTTCGAGAAAGCCGCCCGAGGTGTTGGCGGCAAAGCCCTTGACCGCCGCCTCGATCTGCTCGAGGGAAATGCCCAGCTCGGCCATGCGCCGGGTATCCGGCTGCACCTGGAACTGGCGCACCTCGCCGCCGATCGGGATGACCTGCGAGACGCCGGCGATGGCCATCAAGCGCGGGCGCAGCACCCAGTCGGCATACTCGCGCGCCGCCTTGGCGTCGCCGGCCGGCCCGGCAATCGGGATGGCGACCAGCATGATCTCGCCCATGATCGACGACACCGGTCCCATGCGCGGCACGGCGCCCGGCGGCAGGGCCGACTCCATCGCCGTCAGCCGCTCGCCGACCATCTGCCGGGCGCGGTAGATGTCGACACTCCAGTCGAAGGCGATGTACAGGAAGGACAGCCCGGCGCTCGACACCGAGCGGATGCCGGCCACGCCGGGCAGGCCGCTCATCGCCGTTTCGAGCGGGAAGCTGATCAGTTGCTCGACCTCCTCCGGCGCCATGCCGCCGGCTTCGGTCATCAGCGTGACGGTCGGTTTGTTGAGATCGGGAAAGACGTCCACCGGCAGGCGGGTTGACTGCACGCCGCCCCAGATCATCAGCGCCACCGCCGCCGCCAGCACGAAGAGCCGGCTGGCCAGGCTTTTTTCGACAAGCCACTGGAACATGGTTCTGTCCTCAGCGAATCTGCGCGATCAGGCTGGCGCCCTGCACCACCGCCCGCTCGCCGGCCTTGAGGCCGCCGGTGACGACGACCCGCACGCCATCAAGCGGCTGGGTCTGCACCGCCCGCGCCTCGAAACGCTCCGGCGCCGTCTTGACCCAGACCACCACCTGGTTGGCCGTGTTGCGCACCAGCGCCGCCATCGGCAGCGGCAGGCCGCGCACCGTCGCCTTCAGGCCGACCTGCACCTTGACCGGCTGGCCGAGCGGCAGCGTCAGGCCGGCGCCCGTCGCATGGGTCTCGAACATCAGCGGCAGCGCCTGCTCGCGCAAGCGGCGGCTGGCGCCGATGTAGTTCAGCGGCACCGAACGCTCGCCGACCGCCACCGTCGCCGAAACCACTTGGTCGAGGGGCAGCGGCTCATAGGCGCTGGCCTCGATGTGCAGGCTGTCGGGGTCGATGACCTCGAAGATCAGCTCCTTCGGCTCGACCACCTGGCCGACCACGGCATTGCTCGCCGCCAGCACGCCGGACACCGGCGCGACCAGCGCCTCGCGCCCGGACAGCCCGGCGCCGACCGCGGCGATCCGCCCCTTCAGGCTGGCCACGTCGCTCTCGGCCGCCTCGATCTCCTTTTTCGGCACCGTATCGGCCAGTTCCTGCAGGCGGCTCAGCCGCTTTTCGGCCAGCCCCTGACTGGCTTTCAGTTCGGCGAGCAGCGCCGACTGGTTGGAACGCTCGATGGCGCCGGACGACGGCACGACCCAGGCCAGCACCTCGCCCTTCTTCACCTTGCTGCCGGCGGCCGGCAGGCCATGCGGCCCGGCCGTCTCGATGCGGCCGGGA
>CAIXSK010000226.1 GCA_903922075.1 uncultured beta proteobacterium
CCAAAGAACACGGTGCCGATACCTTCCTTGCGCAGCAGTTCGGATTCGTCGTCGCTATGGGTGCGCAGCACGATTTCGATGGCCGGGGTGAGCGCGCGGGCGCAATCGGCCATCTGCCGGATGTGGATGGCGTCTGGCATGGCGACGACGAGCATGGCGGCATGGGCGATGTGGGCCTGGATCAGCACGGCAGGGTCGGCGGCATTGCCGGAAACGGCGGCATCGCCCTGGCGGCGCAGGCTTTCGACCTGCTCGCGGTTCTGTTCGACGATGACATAGGGAATGCCGCGCGACTTCATGTTGCTGGCGATGCGCTGGCCCACCCGGCCGTAGCCGACCAGCACGACCTGGCCTTCGAGATATTTGCGTTCGGTGCTGACCGGCAGCTGGGCGTAGGGGTCGTCGCGGTCCTCCAGTCGGCGGGCCGTGGCCGAATGCCTGAGCACCCAGGCGCGCAGCGGTTCGACCGCGGCGAAGACGAAGGGATTGAGGGCGATCGAAATCAGCGCCCCGGCTAGCACCAGGCTCATGCCGTCGTTGGAAAACAGCCCGAGCGTCAGGCCGAGGCCGGCCAGGATGAAGGAGAACTCGCCGATCTGGGCCAGGCTGGCGGCGACCGTCAGCGCGGTGTTGAGCGGGTAGCGCAGGGCGAGGACCAGGGCCAGCGCGGCCAGCGACTTGCCGACCACGATGATGGCGACGACGGCGACCACCTGCCAGGGTTGTTCGACCAGGATGGCCGGGTCGAACAGCATGCCGACGGCGACGAAGAACAGTACCGAGAAGGCGTCGCGCAAGGGCAGCGACTCCTCGGCGGCGCGGTGGCTGAATTCGGAGTTGCGCATCACGGTGCCGGCAAAGAAGGCGCCCAGCGCGAAGGAGACGCTGAACAGCTGGGCGGCCAGGTAGGCGATGCTGATCGCGGCGCTGATCACGGCCAGCGTAAACAGTTCGCGCGAGCCGGTGCGCGCTACCTGCCAGAGCAGCCAGGGCAGGGCGCGGCGGCCGACGATCAGCATCAGGGCGATGAAGGCCGCCACTTCCAGCAGCGTCTTGCCGATCGCCTGCCACAGCGGGCCGCTCGCTTCGGCCGCGGCGGTGCCGCCGAGCACGCCGGCCAGCGGCGGCAGCAGAACCAGAATCAGGACGGTGGCCAGGTCCTCGACGACCAGCCAGCCGACGGCGATCCGGCCGTTCATCGTGCTCAGCACGCCGCGCGATTCCAGCGCCTTGAGCAGGACCACGGTGCTGGCGCAGGACAGCGACAGCCCGAAAATCAGTGCCGGGCCGAACTCCCATCCCCACCACAGGCCGACGCCGATGCCGAGCGCGGTCGCCAGGCTCATCTGGACGACGGCCCCGGGCACGGCGATGCGCTTGACCGAGAGCAGGTCGTCGATGGAGAAATGCAGGCCGACGCCGAACATCAGCAGCATGACGCCGATTTCAGAGAGCTGCGAGGCGGTGCTCATGTCGGCGACGAAGCCCGGCGTTGCCGGGCCGATCAGGATGCCGGCAATTAGATAGCCGACCAGGGCAGGTGTCTTCAGGCGTTCGGCGATGATGCCGAGGATCAGGGCAAAGCCGAAGGCTGCCGCGATGGTGGTGATCAGGGAAATGTCGTGGGCCATTCGGTTTCTTGGTGGCTTGCTTGGGTTCGAAAGTGCGCTGCCAGAAGCTGAAGTGCTGAATGGTCTTGGCTTTTCGTCCTTTTGGAGTGGTCTTGCCGCCCTGGGTTCAACAATTCTGCTTGCCGGCGAATTCGTTTGAACCGTTTTTACCACGATTCAGCCGAAGCATTGAATTTTTGCCGGCCATCGGCAATCTCTGGACAGTCCGGCCAGAGTACGGATAATCGGAAAACGCTGCGCAATGGGCAGCCGACAAACACAACAATAAGCAGAAGACGGGTCTGGAGACGATATGACTGCCGATACTCCCTTTCGCATCAGCCATTCCTGCGCCGCCGACGCGCGCCAGGCGGCCCGCGAATTACATGCCGGCGTTGTGCAGCCGGACATGGCCATGGTCGTTTTTTTCTGTTCCAGCGACTACGACCTTGCGGCCCTGGCCGACGAACTGAACGCGCTGTTCGGCAGTGTGCCGGTGATCGGCTGCACCACGGCCGGCGAGATCGGCACCGCCGGCTACCGGGCGCAAAGCCTGTCCGGCGTCAGCTTTGGGGCGGGGGCCGGGGCGGCCGTCGCCGGCTGCCTGCCTGACCTGGCGCATTTCGATGTGGCGCGCGGCCAGGAATTCGTGCGCGACCTGCTGCACCGCCTCGACGAGCAGCCCGTCAAGGGATCGCGCGCCTTTGCGCTGCTGCTGATCGACGGCCTGTCGGTGCGCGAGGAGCCGGTCGTCCAGGCCTTGCAGGGGGCGCTGGGCAGCATCCACCTGTGCGGCGGCTCGGCCGGCGACGACCTGAAGTTCGTCAGCACCCAGGTCTTTCACGACGGGGCCTTTCACGACAACAGCGCCGTCCTGCTGCTGGTCAGCACGCCGCTGCCGGTCCGCATCTTCAAGACCCAGAACTTCATCAGCCAGAACGAGCGCCTGGTGGTTACCGAGGCCGACGCCGAGCACCGCGTCGTCAAGGAAATCAACGGCCTGCCGGCTGCCGAGGAATATGCGCGGGTGCTCGGCGTTTCGGTCGAGGATCTGACGCCTGATCATTTCGCGGCGACGCCGGTGGTCGTCGTGCTCGACGGCACCGATTACGTCCGCTCGATCCAGAAAGCCAATCCGGACGGCACGCTGACCTTCTACTGCGCCATCGAGGAGGGCATCGTGCTGCGCGTGGCGCGCGGCGGCGACATCTACGCCAATCTCGAGCAGACTTTCGCCAATCTTCGCGAGGAAATCGGCCCGCCGGCGCTGACCCTCGGCTGCGACTGCATCCTGCGCAATCTGGAAATCACCCAGAAGCAGCTCAAGGAGCCGGTCGGCGAACTGTTCCGGCGCAACAACACGGTCGGCTTCAGCACCTATGGCGAGCAGTTCGGCGGTGTCCACGTCAACCAGACTTTTACCGGCATTGCCATCGGCAGCGCCGCCGAGGAAAAACATGACTGATCTGTCTGCCGCCGGCGCCGCGCCGCAGGAAGCGGCACTCCAGCGCGAAATCGTCCGTCTCAACAAGATCGTGACGGCCCTGATGAACCGGGCCGAACGCGACATGAGCGCCAAGGTCTCCGATTTCAGCGCCTTCCAGTCGGGCGTCGCCCTTGAGAACCAGGTCCGCGAACGGACCCAGCAGCTGGAGGCGGCGCTGCGCGAGAACGAGCGGGTCAACCGGGCGCTGCAGAGTGAGAAGGAAGAGCAGCGTGTCCTGATCCAGAAGCTGGAAGAAGCCCACAACCAGCTGCACCAGTCCGAAAAGCTCGCCTCCATCGGCCAGCTGGCGGCCGGCGTGGCGCATGAGATCAACAACCCGATCGGCTTCGTCAATTCCAACCTGGGCTCGCTGAAGAATTACGTCGATCAACTGATGGGCCTGATCGATGATCTATCGACGACGATGGAACCGCTGTTGACCGGCAACCCGGAGGTCAAGAAGAGTGTCGATGCCCTGAAGCGCAAGGCCGACCTCGATTTCCTGCGCGAAGACATCGGCGCCCTGATCACCGAGTCGATCGACGGCACCACCCGCGTTCGCCAGATCGTCCAGGACCTGCGCGATTTCTCGCGGACCGGCGAAATCGCCATGGAGTGGGTCGATCTGCATGCCGGCCTGGAGAGCACGCTCAACGTCGTTTCCAACGAGATCAAGTACAAGGCCGAGATCGTCCGCGACTACGGCACGCTGCCCCGGGTCGAATGCCGGCCGTCGCAGATCAACCAGGTGTTCATGAACCTGCTGGTCAACGCCGCCCAGGCCATCCCCCAGAAGGGCAAGATCACGCTGAAAAGCGGCACCGCCGACGACAAGGTGTGGATTTCGGTCAGCGACACCGGTAGCGGCATCCCGCCGGAAATCATGGCCCGCATCTTCGACCCCTTCTTCACCACCAAGCCGGTCGGCAAGGGCACCGGCCTCGGCCTGTCGGTTTCCTACGGCATCATCGAGAAGCACGGCGGGCGGATCGAAGTCGCCAGCCAGCCGGGCGAAGGCACCACCTTTACCGTCTGGCTGCCGACCCGCCAGTCAGCGGCCGCCACGGCCGCCTGATCCGGGCGCGTCACCGGCGTCGGCAGGCAATGCTACGGTAGCCCGGTTTTTTTGCCCGAAATTGAAATAACCCGGACGGCGGTCGGGCCTGGCGCCGAATGGCCGGGGCCGGTCATTCGAAAAACCAGCGCGCGCAAACCAGGGCGAGCACCACCCACAACCCCACCACCGCCACCGCCGCCCCCCGGCTGACCGGTCTTGCCGTCGCCTGCGCAGCCTTCTCCCGGGCCGTGGCGATCACCTCCGGCGGCGTCAGGCGGACGACCAGCCAGAGGCCGAGCGGTAGCAGCAACAAGTCGTCGAGGTAGCCGATGACCGGGATGAAATCGGGGATCAGGTCGATCGGGCTCAGCGCGTAGGCGGCGACCAGCAGCGCCAGCAGGCGGACGAGCAGCGGCGTGCGCGGGTCGCGGGCGGCGAAATAGACGGTCAGCGTGTGCTGCTTGAGCGTCCGGGCCCAGGTTTTCAGCGACGACATCATCGGTGCAGCCGTTACAGTTCGGCGTTGATCACCCGCCGCCGATACGGCCGGCTGAGCTTGTGGATCAGGCCGATCTGCTCGATCCGGTTGGCGTAGGTCGGCATGTTGCGTTCGCGCAGCATGAAGGGCGGGCGGCGCGGTGCGCCGGCGGCGAGCAGTTCGAGGCTGGTGCCGGTGGCCAGCGCCATGCCGGCTTCGATGCAGGTGTTCAGGTTGTCGTCGGTCAGGTCGGCAATGACCAGCAGGGCGTCGCAGACGGCATGGCGGACGGCGGCATTGACGCTTTCCGGATTGCCCTCGTGCACCTCGTCGCCGACCACCGTCGGCATCGAGGTGATCAGCTGGATCAACTGGCGGACCGGCCCGGTCAGCCGGGTGTCGGCGGAAGCCAGGTCCATCGCGCAGAAGACGTAGTGCGGCCGGCTCGGATTCTGCCAGACGTCCCAGAGATCGTTGAGCGCCGGTTGCAGGGCGGCCG
>CAIXSK010000227.1 GCA_903922075.1 uncultured beta proteobacterium
CACCGACAGGCGGAGCAGCATCGGTTGCTGGAAGACCATGGCCAGCCTTCCGTCCGGGTGGGCTGCGCCGGCCCAGCGGATGTGGCCGGCGGTGGGCGGCAGCAGGCCGGCCAACAGGCGCAGCAGCAGCGTCTTGCCGGTGCCGTTGGGGCCGAGGATGACGCTGATCCCTTCGCCGGACAGTTCGAGGTCGAGCCCGTCGAGCACCGCCCGCCCGTTGGGGACGAAGCGCAGGCCGGCGATGCTCAGCGGGAACATCAGCCGTACCTCCGCGTCGCCCAGCTGCGCAGCCCGTAGGCGGCGACATTGAGGCTGAGGATGATGCTCATCAGCACGAGGCCCAGCGCGATCGACAGCGCCAGGTCGCCCTTGGCGGTTTCCAGCGCGATGGCCGTGGTCATCACCCGGGTGTAGCCGTCGATGTTGCCGCCGACGATCATCACCGCGCCGACTTCCGACATGACCCGGCCGAGCCCGGCCAGCGCCGCCACCGACAGCGAGAACCGGCAGTCGGAGAGGAGCAGGACGACGGTCTGCCAGCGGCTGATGCCGATCAGCGACAGTTCCGGCGCGTATTCCTTCCAGGCGTCCTCGACGATCTGGCGGCCGACCGCGGCGATCAGCGGCAGCGCCAGCAGGGTCTGGGCGATGACCATGGCGCGTGGCGAGAAGAGCAGGCCGTAGCTGCCGAACGGCCCGCTGCGCGACAGCGCCAGATAGACGAGCACGCCGACAACGACCGAGGGCAGGCCCATCAGCGCATTGAGCGCGACATTGACGGCGCCGCGCCCGGGAAAACTGGAGACCGCGAGCAGGGCGCCGAGCGGCAGGCCGAGCAGGATGCCGATCAGCAGGGCGGAGAGGCTGACACGTAGCGAGAGACCGACGATTTCGAGCAGCCGGTGGTCGAAATTGACGAGCAGAACGAGGGCGTCGGAAAGCGTGGCAAGCATGGGATGCGCAGGATAACACCGGGCGGCGAGGGCGGGAAATGCCAGCCCGGCTGGCGCGACATTCTGTCCGGCCGACCGACAAAAAGTCCCGTTTCTGGCGCCGGTATCGGTTGCCAAAGCCGGAAAAACGGCGATTTTCGGCTGGCACCCAACTTGCACTGCCTCGCCCGCTATAATGCCCACGCGGTCTGCGTACCGCACTGGAATGGTGGCGCCCCGGCGCCTTTGTAAGCTGCCGCGACATCCGCACGGCGGCGGTTGCTGTAAAAATCGGAGTTTGTCATGACCCTGTCCACCGTGCGCCGTCTGGCGCTGAAGGGGGCGCTTGCCTGCGCCTTCGCCGCTGTTTCCTCCCTGCCTGCACTCGCCGACGAAGCCGTCCTGCGCGTTTCGGCCATCCCCGACGAAGCGCCGACCGAGTTGCAACGCAAGTTCGCGCCGCTCGGCAAATACCTCGAAGCGCAGACCGGCCTCAAGGTCGTCTTCACCCCGGTGTCCGACTACGCCGCGGTCGTCGAATCGCTGGCCACCAAGAAGATCGACCTCGCCTGGCTGGGCGGCTTCACCTTCGTGCAGGCCAAAATCCGCACCAACGGCACGGCCATCCCCATCGTCCAGCGGACGGAGGATGCGGTCTTCACCTCGAAGTTCATCACCGCCGACCCGGCGATCAAGAGCGTCGCCGACCTCAAGGGCAAGACCTTCGCCTTCGGCGCGCCGTCCTCGACTTCGGGCAGCCTGATGCCGCGCTTCTTCCTGCAGCAGGCCGGGCTGAATCCGGAAAAGGACTTCAAGAACGTCGCCTACTCCGGCGCCCATGACGCCACCGTCGCCTTCGTCGCGGCCGGCAAGGCGGAAGCCGGCGTGCTCAACGCCTCGGTCTGGGACAAGCTGGTCGAACAGAAGAAGGTCGATACCGACAAGGTTCGCGTCTTCTCGACCACGCCGCCGTATTTCGACTACAACTGGACGGTGCGCGGCGACCTCGATCCGGCGCTGGTCAAGAAGCTGACCGACGCCTTCCTCAAGCTCGACCCGGCCAACCCGGAGCACAAGGAAATCCTCGCCCTGCAGCGGGCTTCGAAGTTCGTGCCGACCAAGGCGGCGAACTACGATGGCATCGAGAAGGCCGCTCACTCGGCCGGTTTGCTGAAGTGAGTTTTAGCCTGACTGGCGTGGGGCTGACCCACGCCAACGGCTTCCGCGCGCTGTGCGGCATTTCGCTGCGCGCGGCGCCGGGCGAACGGATCGCCCTGATCGGGCCGTCCGGCGCCGGCAAGACCTCGCTGCTGTCGGTGCTCGGCACGGCGCTGGCGCCGACCGACGGCAGCGTCGAAATTCTGGATTTTGGGCAAAAAATCGGGCCGACCGCGCCCCGAAGGAAGTCCCCTTGGGGGATAGCATTCAAGGGATTGCGCGCCCGCATCGGCAGCATCCACCAGGCGCCGCCGATTCCCGGCCGGCAACGGGTGGTGACCGCCGTGCTGGCCGGCAAGCTCGGTCAATGGCCGGCCTGGAAGTCACTGGCCTCGCTGCTTTACCCGCTCGACGTCGCCGGCGCCCGCGCCGCGCTGGAGCGCGTCGACCTCGCCGACAAGCTGTTCGCCCGCTGCGACCAGCTCTCCGGCGGCCAATTGCAGCGCGTCGGCATCGCCCGCGTGCTCTACCAGCAACCCGAACTGATCCTGGCCGACGAGCCGGTATCGGCGCTCGACCCGGCGCTGGCGCTGGCCACCGTCCGCCTGCTGATCGCCGACGCCGCAGCGCGCGGCGCGACGCTGGTCGCCAGCCTGCACGCCGTCGACCTGGCGATCGGCAATTTCACCCGCATCGTCGGCGTCAAGGCCGGCTGCATCGCCTTCGACCTGCCGTCCGGCGAAGTCACCATCCCGCTGCTGCACGAACTGTATGCCGGCGAAGGCGGCGAACTGCCGGTCCAGGCGCACGAACCGCATTTCCTGTCGCAAGTTGCTGCCAACGGGGCGGCAACGCGGGCGGCGTGCTGCTGAATTGATATGACCTTGTTGTAATCTGACGGATTCCAGCGCAGGGGGTAACTGAAATGAAAATCACACAAGAGCAGGTTGTCGCAGCCTATGAAACAGCAAAGCAGGTTTTTGCCGGTGAGATTAAACGCGCCGATGGAATTCGATCGCTGGTATCGAAGCACGGGCTAAACCAAGCGACAGCCGGAGATTTCATTTATGACTATCGCCAATTGGTGGAGGGGAAAGAATTCCATCGAGCCATGAGCTCGGATGCGATGCGATATTTCCTGTCGCAGATCGAGGCGGATCGTGGACCGCAAGGCTTGCTCAATGCGGTTACATCCTTGCGAGCTCACATTGAGTACTACGAAGCAATTTCGAAATCAACGATGCACTCTCTGCGAAATGTCGCAACTGATGCTGAGAAACGCATCAAAGCTCGTGGCGAAGCAGACATTGCGATCCAACTGTTTGAGGCCGAGGTTGCAAAATCGCTCGCCGATAGTCAGGGCAGTCGTCTCAAACGTCTGTTGCAAGCAGAGAAGACACCGAAGACGCTCACGGTGCAAACAACAGTGTTTGTGCGTAATGCAGACGTTGTTGCGGAGGTTTTGATACGAGCAAAAGGCTATTGCGAGCAGTGCAAAAATGCTGCGCCGTTTTTGCGTGCGAAGGATGGAACGCCTTATTTAGAAGTTCATCACATCGTCCAGCTATCCCAAGGTGGCGAGGATTCGGTAAGCAATGCGATAGCGCTTTGCCCAAACTGTCACCGCAAGGCTCACTTTGGCATTTCAGCGTAATAGGCTGGGCGTGAATTTGTCCGCCAGAGACCCCGCCGCCCGCTCCCGCCTGCTCGGCGCGCTGACCGCGCTGGTCGTTCTCTGGCCGCTGTTCCAGGCCGCCGAGGTCAAACGCGGGGCGCTGTTCGATCCGGGCAACCTCAAGGTCATCGGCCACTTCCTGGCCGGTTTCCTGCCACCGGAAACGGGCGCCGAATTCCTCGGCTACCTCGCCAGGGCGACGCTGGAAACGCTGGCCATCGCCACTGCCGGCCTGGCGCTGGCCTTCCTGATCGCCGTGCCGCTGGCCTATCTGGCGAGCGGGGCCGGGCGCGAGGCC
>CAIXSK010000228.1 GCA_903922075.1 uncultured beta proteobacterium
GGAACGGCAGTGAGCACCATGCGCTCACGCCCGAGTTCCGCCGGCGTCATTCGCGACAAGCCGTGGTAATAGACCAGCGCCGCCTCCGGTGTCGTTTCATCCTGGCGCGCCGCCTTCTTCGTGGGGGGCGTCGTGCAACCGGCTACCACCAGCGTGAAAGCGGCCACCCAGGACAACACTGCCCATCGAATGGGCAAGAATCTTTTATTACTGCTCATCAGGAATTTCCACACAAAAATGGGCACCCGTCGCCTGCGGGATTAGATAGACCGCTCCGCCCATGGCGCGAACCAGTTCGCGAACGATGGACAAACCAACGCCACTCCCCTGCCGCGGTGCCGGCGCCATGCGCTGCCCCTGGACAAAGGGATCGAAGATCCGTTGGCGGTCCTCCTCCGCCACCCCTGGTCCTTGATCGACGCATTCGAAACGCCAGAGCCCGTCGGCGTGCATCGCACTCAGGCGAATTTCACCGCCCTCCGGGCTGAAATCGATCGCGTTCGATAAAAGATTGTCGAGTACCACCGTCATTTTGTCGGCATCGAGCATGGCCACCTCATCCGCTGCCTCGACAAAGACCTTCAGCTGCCGCGACTGGCTGTGCAATTCGCGCCGCTGGGCCACGGCAGCCAGCAGTTTGCGCGGCTTGACCGGTGCAATCTGCAGCCGGCGCGCCTCGAAGGCGGCTGCATTGAGCGTCAGCAGGCTTTCGATTTGTTCCTGCAGGCTACGGACATTGTGCTGCAGGATATCGACCACCTCGCGCTGGCCGGATGCAAGCTGCCCGGGAACCTCCTCGCGGAGCAGGGAAATTCCTTCCCTCAACGCGGTCAGCGGTGTCTTCAATTCGTGCGAGACGTGGCGCAGTGCCCGTTCGCGGTCGGATTCCAGTTCGGCCAGACGCTGACGCAACCAGTCGAGCCGTCTGCCCAACTGGCGCAAGTCGGCGGGCCCGCCTACCTTGACCGCTTCGTCGAAGCGGCTGGCCCCAAGGCGGACGATTGCCTGCTCCAGGTGGCGGACCGGGCGGACCAGCCACCAGCCCATCGCAAGCGCGACCAGCAGCGCACCGATCAGCGCCAGCCCGATCCTGGCGCCAAGTTTCAGACGATTGGCTTCCAGCTGATCCAGCGAATTGCGATTCTGCGCTTCGATCCAGCGTTGACCGGCCTGCTTCAGCAGACCGTTCAGCTCAGCCATGCGGCCCAACAAGGGAATGATCTCGGACTGCGGAATATTTTGTTCGAGTCCGCCACGCAGGGCTTCTGCCACCATGCGCCAGCCACCGAGCAAGGGAACCAGCGGTTCGGCGGCCATGGCATCCAGGCGCTCCACCACCGTCAGCGATTGCGCCAGATGCTCGTCAAAACGCTGGCGGAACACCGGGTTGTCGAGCACCAGATATTGACGGGCGCTACGCTCGATATCGACCGTACGCTCGCCCAGCTCCTGAATGGCTGCGGTCAGCTGGATGGCCTGCTCGCTGTTGCGACGGCTCTGGTCGACCAAACGCTCGACGACCAGCCAGCTTTGCACCGCAACGCCGCCAAGCAGCAGAACGATCAGCATGAAGCCGAGCAGCATGCCCTGGCGAAAGGAAATCCGGTTCATCCGTGTGCTAATTTTGAAAGCCCCAGTTTAAACCGCAACCCTCACTGGCCGAGACGCAGCGAGTGTTCAACAAGCCGTTGAACAACGAACGTACAGTAAAACTTTCAATTAAAAATCAATGTATTGAAGCGGTGTCGCAATTTAGCGACAAGCACCTTACTCAGACTAGCGCTGTTTCGCTGAAAAGCCAAAAAATCATGTCGCCATATGGCGACAGATACCCAGCCCATATCTATAACGAAAGTTAACATAAACCTTTAGTTCATTGATTTAATGTGACTAAATATACGTGGCACGGTTATCGCAATAAGACCCCGGACAGCAAATTGTCGATAACCTCAATACGGGAGTCCCCATGTTCAGCAAACCCATCATCCCCAACCGAAATGACAGCATTACCCGCAAGGATGTAAAGAGCGTTCTCGGCTCCGGAAACCTGGCCGGCGCAGTTCCCGAACCCAAGGTCGTCACCGACGCACCGCCTCCGGTGCAGAGCGAAAAGCCGGTGCCCGCCACCGATACGGAAAACATCATGGGCGCCCGCCTGATCGTCGGCCCCGACGTCAAACTGAAGGGTGCCGAGATACTCGATTGCGATACGCTGGTCGTCGAAGGTCGGGTTGAGGCCACCATGGACAGCCGCGTCATCCGCATCGCCGAGAACGGCGCATTTGCCGGCAAGGTCAGCATCGACATCGCCGAAATCCACGGCAGCTTCGAAGGCGAATTGACGGCGCGCTCGCAACTGATCATCCACGCCACCGGCCGGGTTCAGGGCAAGATTCGCTACGGCAAGCTGGTCATCGACGAAGGCGGTGAACTGTGCGGTGATATCAATGCGCTTTCCGCGGAAAAGTCACCCCGCTTTCATCCTCGCGAAGAAGCCCCTACCCTGGCGCTTAGCGCCGTGGCCGGTTGATTAAATTTTGGGCAGATCTTAGAATGGAATCCATGCAGCATATAGCGTCAAAATTCCCGCCCATCCCCGGCCTGATGTCCTCCCCTTATCCATCCGGGGAGCGCGCCCATGCGGTCAATCCAGGCATTTCTGTCGACTGTGCCGACCTGATCATCGTTCCGGCGGTCACCTACAATCAGCACCGGGCTTGCAATGCCTTGGTTCGCCGGATGTATGTGTCGCGTGGTTACCGGGTTTTGCCACAGCGTCAGAGTATTGACGATCCGAATCATTTCACGCTCGGTGCATGGCTTGATGGTGAACTGGTGGCGACCCTGACAGGATCACGGGATTCACGCGCCGGTCTGCTTGCCGACAGCCTCTATGGCCATGAAATCTCGGCCCTGCGCAAGCCTTCCCGGGTAATTGGCGAAGTCACGCGGCTGGCAGTGGATTCCGACTTTCGCAACCCTGAACTGCTGAAGGCGCTGTTCCGGGCCACTTACCAGTATGCCAGGGCCGTTTTCGGCGTGACCGACGTGGTCGTCGAAGTCAATCCCCGCCACGCCGGCTATTACCGCCGGGAACTGGGTTTTGCCCAGGTCGGGGACTTGCGCACCTGTCCGCGAGTAGAAGCGCCTGCGGTGCTGCTGCACCGGACGCTGGGCAATCTCCGCTTCTAATTTCCTTTTACCATCCCTTTAATGACCAGTCTCCCGGCCACCGGGACGCTGGTCATTTGCCTTGAAGCCTCGTAGACTTCGCGCTTCGACAACATTTCTCTTCGACAGGCTAGCTCAATGGCTCAATACGTCATGTCCATGCTGCGGGTCAGCAAGATCGTCCCGCCCAAACGGCAGATCATCAAGGATATTTCCCTCTCCTTCTTCCCCGGCGCCAAGATCGGCCTGCTCGGCCTGAACGGCTCCGGCAAATCGAC
>CAIXSK010000229.1 GCA_903922075.1 uncultured beta proteobacterium
AGACGGTGTTCATCTGGCGATGGTGTAGCCGACGCCGCGCAGGGTGCGGATCAGGTCGCTGCCCAGCTTTTTGCGCAGGTGGTGGATATGCACTTCGAGGGCGTTACTGTCCGGTTCGTCGCGCCAGCCGTACAGCGATTGTTCGAGCTGGGTGCGGGTCAGCACCCGGCCGGCGTTTTCGAGCAACATCTGCAACAGCGAGAACTCCCGGCTGGACAGTTCGACCGCCTGCCCGGCCTGGGTGACCCGGTGGGCGGCCGGGTCCACCGCCAGGTCGCCATGGACCAGCAACGGCGCGGCGCGGCCGGCGCTGCGCCGGGTCAGGGCGCGGATGCGGGCGGTCAGCTCGTCGAGGTCGATCGGTTTGACCAGGTAGTCATCGGCACCGGCATCGAGGCCGGAGACCTTGTCGCCGGTTGCATCGCGGGCGGTCAGGATCAGGATGGGGGTGGCCAGGTCGCGGCTGCGGGCGCGGTGCAGGACTTCCATGCCGGACAGGCGGGGCAGGCCGAGATCGAGGACGACGAAGTCGAATATCTCGGTCTGCAGCGCCTGGTCGGCGGAATGGCCGTCACGCAGCCAGTCGACGGCGAACCCGGCCTGGCGCAGGCCAATGGTCAGGCCGTCGCCCAGTTCGGGATCGTCTTCGACAAGCAGGATACGCATGCGGGCGATTCTATCAGGATGCCAGCCACCAGCCGGCGGCTCCGACCCAGGCCAGCAGCACGACGGCGGCCAGCGGCCGGGCCGAGGGAATCGCGTCGTCCGGCACGCCGGATTTTTGGCCGGAGAACATCGCACGGACCAGATTTTCATCGTGCAGCAAGCTGCCCGAAACGACCCCGGCGACGTGCACGATGACGACGGTCAGCATGGTCGCCGCCAGTCCTTCGTGCAACTCTTCCAGCAGGTGTCCGCCGACTTCGTTGTAGATCGCCCAGCCGGAGAGGCCGCACAGGATGGCCAGGCCGAGCAGGGCGACGATGGCCCAGCCGCCGGCCGGATTGTGGCCGGTGTGGTGGGCCGGTTGCAGGGCGAGCAGGCTGCCCAGGTAGCCGGCGACAGCGCGCGGCCCGCGGACGAAATCGACGAAGCGGGCGTAGCGCGAGCCGATGAACCCCCAGAGCAGGCGGAAGGCGGCAACGGCGACGACGAGCGCGCCGGACAACACATGCACCAGACGCCACGTCTCGCTGTCCGAAGTCAGCCAGGCGACGATGAAGCCGCCGACCATCAGCCAGTGGCCGAGGCGCACCGGCCAGTCCCAGACAAGAATTTTTTTCATGATCTACTCCCGCAGTTCCGGAATGGCGATGTCGTGTTCGCCGTAGTTGCCGCTGGCCGCGCCGCGATGGCAGGCCTCGCAGTTGGCAGCCGACTTGACGCGCGGATCGCGCCAGAATTTGGCCGGCACCTCGTGGTGCTTGCGGATGAAGCGCTGGGTCTGGGTGATGCGCGGCGGATTGCCGGCGCTGCCCAGGCGGTCGGCGCTGCCGGCATGGCTTTCGAGGAAGGATTTGATTTTTGGCCAATTTTTCGGGCTTACCGTAGCATCGCTGCTGAAATGCTCGTTCAGGCCGGTCATGATGCGCCGCCAGTCGCCGGCGGCGAGCAGGGCGGGCTGGTAGGCGATGTGGCAGCTGCCGCACTCGTCCTTGAAGCTGGCCGGCGTGTCGGATGGCATCGGCAGGCGGTCGGCCAGCGCCGGCAGGGCGAGGCCGAGCAGGGTGATCAGGGCGATTGTTTTCATCTCAGCGCACCTCGCTCATGTAGGCGATGAAATCGGCCTTCTCGGCCGGCGTGCAGGCGCGGCCGACGACCTCCTTGCAGTTGCGGCCGAACCACTTTTCGACCTTGGCGGGATCGGTGAAGCGTTCGCCATTGGCGGCGACGGCCAGCGGCCGTATCGTTTTTCCGGTGACCGCATGCTGGCCGGCATTTACGGGGGTGTCGGTGTGGCAGCTGGTGCACGCCGGCATCTTGTCGTTGATCGCGAAGCGCTGGCGGAACAGCGCTTCACCGCGTTTGGCCGAGGGGGCGAAGCCGGCTTGCTGGCTGGCGGCTTCGGCGGCATAGGTCTGGCGAATCTGCGGCGCGGTTTCGGCCTGGCAGGCCAGGCTGGCGAGCAGCAGGGCCAAGGCGGGGAGGGCTCTCATCGTCGTTCTCCGTGGGGTGTCCATGGAGAACAGTGTAGGCAGCGAGTCTTAATGCGGCCTTAGCTGAAGCTTAAGCCGGGATTAACGATGCGGCATGTCCTGCCGCGAGGCCGTGGGGTATCGGGCGCCGAAATGCAAAAGGGAGCCGGAACGAAGGTTCCGGCTCCCTTTTGCAGCGATCTGACAGCTGCGGGTTTATCTGCCCATGTGCTGGAGGACGGTATGCAGGCGTTCGGCGGCATAGGCGGCTTCCGGATCGTTTTCCGTCAGTTTCAGGACATCCGCCCAATTGATGTAGCGATCGAGCCGGACAAGCGCCTTGGCGCTGACCGAATCCAGGTTGACCGTCAAAGAGACGGCATCGCCGCTACCGTCGAGCTTGTACTCAAACAAACCTTGCATGTTTCTTTCTCCAGATTGTCGTGGAATAGGCGCAGCCAGTTTATAGATCGGGCGCCGTAATTGAAATGCCGATTTGCCTGTTGCCGGCTGTTTTCTCCCGAAATTTCGCGGCGCTGCTCCGGGAAAAATGAGCGATGTTTTCAGGCGAACCGGAAAACGTGGCTGTCCGGCGCCAGTTCGCGCTGCCAGACGGTCAGGCCGGGCGGTTTCAGCCACAGGGTCCAGGTGTGCTGGACATTGCGGAAAGCTTCGTCGACGCCCTTGAACACCTGCGGCGTCAGGATGGCTAGGCAGCTGCCTTCGGGGTGGCGGACGGACTGGTAGCGGATCAGTTCGATGTCGGCCTGCCGGGCCTGCGTGGCGAGCTGCTGGGTGGCCGTGTAATCGGCCGGGTCGGTCCACTGGGCGCGATCGGCGACCAGCGGCGGCCGGGTGAGGTCGAGGGCGCGCGACGTGGTGCCGTGGAATTCGAACAGCGTGATCGGGATCGAGGCTTCGCGGCCGGCCAGCCCTGCGCTGTCCATCCAGAAGCGCAGGCGCCAGTAGCCGCACTCGGCGCAGGCGGTTTTTTCGTCGTCGGCGCCGTAGAAAACGCCGGCATCGGTGCGCGCCCGGAAGCGCGAACCGGCCGGTGGTTTCGGCCAGTAGCGGAAGGGGGTGGCGAGCAGCCAGTGCAGGCCTTGGGCGTCGCGCGGCAGGAGGGGCTTGGCTGCTTCGAGAATGTCTTCGAGCAGCGACTGGTCGGCTAGATCGCCATGGACCAGCGTCATCGTCGCCACCCGGTGCTGCGCTTCGACGGCGCGCCAGCCCTTGCCCGACCAGGGCAGGGCTTCAGACGCGAGCGCGGTGGGCGTCCAGGTATTCACAGACATGCAGCAGGCCGTCGACGCGCTTGACCACGTCCAGCGGATGGCGGTTGTCGAAGGCCTGATTGGCCGACTTGAGCCAGCTGCGGGCCAGTTCGTCGTCGCCGCCGACCAGCGAGGAGACCGAGCGGTAGAGGCGGATGAAATGGGCCGACAGTTCCCAGGTCTTGCTGCCTTCCGGGATGAAATACTTGCCGTTGAGCAGCCGCGAGGCCGAAGGCTGGCTGGTGCCGATGATGGCATTGAGGTCGCTGGAGCCCAGATCAAGGCGCCGCGCGGCCTCGATCACGGCCGTGGACAGCACGCGGGAGCGGTCGGAGCGGGGAAGGGCTTGCGGGGCAGTGGACATTGGGCTGTCTCCTGAAGGACTTGTATTTATTCTATAGAATAAATTATCGTTTTCAAGCCTGTTTTGAATTAATTGTCGTGCTTGGCGAGGAATCTCGCAGCCGGGCCGGCCGGCGTAAAATTGGTCCCATGAAACTACTGATCCTGATGTTCATCGGGCTGGTGGCCTGTTCCTCCTGGCACTGGGAAAAGCGCGGCGCGCTCGACGGCGATTACGCGCGCGACGAAAACTTCTGCAAGCAGCAGGTGTATTCCGGCACCGACGGCGTGGTCACCAAGGCGACGGTGCGCAGCATGCACGCCTGCCTGGTCGCCAAGGGCTGGCGGAAAGCAAGCAACTAAGCGCGCTGACGCAGCCTTTTACTCAATGGTCAGGCCGGTGATCCAGCGCGAATTGGACGTGATTTCCGAGCGCTCGCCCGGACCGTAGGGCGGAATGCTGGTGTCGGCCGGCGGGGCGCCGATCATGCCGAGATCGACTGCCTGCGGCGTACCGACGATGCCCCGGTCAGTGATCTGCATCTGGTAGTAAAGCCCGTTCCACAGCTTGGCGCCGAAATCCTTGGGCGCCTTGTAGAGGAAGAGCAGCGAGTGTTCCAGCCAGCGCAGGTCCTTGCGCGTGATGGTGCCGGGATTCGGGTAGGGGTAGGGCACGTGGCACTGGATTTCCTCGCCTTCCAGGCATTTGAATTCCTTCATCGACAGGAAGAAATCTTTCATCTTGGCGTGGTCGAGATGCAGCGCGAAAGTGCTCGCGTCGCCCTTGGGCTTGAAATCGACGGTGCCGAGCACGATGTTCTGGCCATCCCGGGTTTGCAGCTTGATGACCTTGCTGCCGGCCAACTCCCAGGCCACGGCAGAGAGCGGCAGGGCGACGACGAGTGTGCCGAAACACAGACTGGCGAGTGGGCGCAGATTCAGGTTCATGGCTTTGTCTCTTTCTGTGGCGTGCGTCTGGCTATCATACGTTTCGACGGCCGATCTTGCTGGCGATCTGGCAATTTGACACGCTAGCCTGGCATTCGTTGGCATCCTGCTGAATATTTCGACGGCGAGGTTCAGCGAAGTGCCGACAGGGCTTGCAGCGTCTCCTGGCGTAATGCCTCGATCGACCGGCTCATGGACTTGTTGGCCTCCTCGCTGGATTCCAGCCGGCCGACATCGGCGCTCCATTGGGTGTGCAGGGCGCGTGCGCCTGCCTCGACCTTCGGTGCGGTCAGATGAGCGAGGTCGCCGATGAACACGACCCGCGTCCAGCCGGCGATGGCATCGGCCTTCTGATGATCATCGCTGTAGGTCAGGTGGTCGACCAGCAGTTGCAGGGTAGCCAGTTCCTGCAGCAGGGCGAAGCCAGCGGCGCGCTGGTTGCGGTTCTGCTCGGTCGCGTCGTTGCGCCAGGTGTTGTACGACAGGCTGGCGAGGGCGATCAGCAGGCTGATGATGGCCAGCAGGTTGGCCTGCAGCAGCTTGCGAAAAGGAGTCGTCGTCATGATGGCTTCCAGCCTTACAGCACCTTGCGGCGCAGTAGATGATCAATCGACAGCTTGCCGGGGCCGAGCAGGATCAGCGGCAGCAGCATGCCGATGAACAGTACTGGCAGCTTGAAGTTGCCGAAGCCGTTGTCGGTGAAGCCGTAGCCCATCAGCAGTTCGTCGTAGTTCGACCACATCTCCGGCCAATGCACGGCGGCAATGGCGACGGCGCTCAGGATCAGCAACGAGGCCGAGAAGAAGCGGGTGCCCAGGCCAATGACCAGCGCCACGCCGCCCAGCAACTCGAACCAGGTGGACATCTGCCAGCTGATTTCGGGCGGCACCAGGTTGAACGGGAAGGGGAAGCGGCCCTGGATGTCGGCGAACCAGTTGCTGCCGTTGAATTTTTCCAGGCCGGATTCGAAGAAATCCCAGCCAAGCAGCAGGCGCAGGCTGAGCATACCGAGCCACAAGCCGAGCAGGTCGAGGCTGGAGAAGGTGTGGGTGAGCGTGCGGTGGAGAGTGTTTTTCATTTTATGCTCCGGAAATTGGGGTTGGGGGAGATGGTCAGGGCTGGCGCATTCCGGGTGGCTGGCGCCCGGAATGCATGGGCCGGATTACATCTTCTTGTCGGCCCCGCACTTGGCTTCGCCGCACTTGCCGTCCTTCTTCTTGTCCGCCGCCTTTTTGTCGGCGCCGCATTTCGCTTCACCGCATTTGCCATCCTTTTTCTTCTCGGCGGCCTTCTTGTCCGCGCCGCACTTGGCCTCGCCACATTTGCCGTCCTTGGCCTTGCTGTCGGCCTGAGCCAGTTGGTAGCCGGCTTGCAGCTTGCTCGCGCCGAAGGGATTGTCGCCGGCCGCGTAGGCCAGCGGGGTCAGGGAAGCGGCGGCAAAGGCCGAACCGACAGCCAGGGAAATGATCTTGGTGGCTTTCATTTTGAATCTCCGTTGAGTGAGGTTTTGATCAAGCAGCGATTGGCTACTTGAGCAATTAGTCGGAGAGACCCTGAAAATTCTTACAAGATATTTTTTTGATCGCCAAAGTTCCTCGCGCAGCGAGGTTTGGCGGCGTTCGCGGTAGCGTCGGAAGCTGCCGGGCGTGGTCAGTCCAAGGCCCACAGGCGGTGGGCGTCGAGCTGCAGGCGGTAGTGCAGCTCCAGGGCATCCAGTTGCATCAGGCGGGCCGACAGCTCGGCTTCGTTGGCCAGGCGCCGGGCGGCCAGCAGTTCGTTGAGACTGCCTTCGCCGAGCTGATAGGCGCGGGCGGTCATTTCGGCTGCCTCGCCCAGGCGTTCGGCGGCGTTGCGGCTGGCTTGCCACGACGCGAAGGCGGCACTGGCTGATTGGTAGAGCATCGCCGCTTCGGCCGATATTTTCCGGGTCGCCGCCGCTTCGCGGTGAATGGCAACCTCCGACTGGGCAGCGGCGGCATCCGACGCCGCACGGCGAGCGCCGCCGGGCAACGGAATGCTGAGGTAGGCGCCGACGATCTGGTCCTCGCCGGCCCGCTCGCAGGAGACATGGAGGCCGAAGGTCGGGTCGGGCAGGCGGTCGCCGCTGGCCCGGCTGGCGGCGATGCGGGCGCGCTGCGTCTCGCCGCGCGACAGTTCGAGTTCGTGACTTTGTTCGAGGATGGCCGTGACCCAGTCGGTCTCGCCGCCCTCGACCGGTATCGGGTTGGCGATGGCGGTTGGCGTGGCGATCGGCAGTCCGGGGTAGCGCCGGCGCAGGTCTTCGGCAGCGGTCTGCTGGCGGACGCGAGCCTGGGCGAGTTGCGCCGCGGCCTGGGCCAGCGCCGCTGCGGTCTGGATGGTTTCGAGGCGGGCGGCGTCGCCCAGTTGCTGGCGGCGCTGGACCGCCTTGGCCTGCTTGTCCAGCAAGCCCAGCTGCGCGCTCCATTGGCTGGCGGCGGCATTTTCCCTGAGCCAGACGAACCACGATTTCAGCAGGTGTCGACTGGCTTCGTGCAGCGCGTCGCCATGCCCGGTTGCGGCCAGGGCGACGCCGGCGGCGCCCAGTTCGCTGTCCAGCGAAGCCTTGCCGGGCAGTCGTAGCGGACGCTCGATGGCGGCGTTCCATTCGTTGAAGCGTTCGTCCGGCCCGCTGGCCGGACGGCTGCGGCGTTGCTGGCCGCCCAGGCGAAGG
>CAIXSK010000230.1 GCA_903922075.1 uncultured beta proteobacterium
AAGGAACTGCGCGCCCTGTCGGCCGCCCAAGGCTTCGAGATCGAGGAGAACTCGCTCTACCCGCCGAACGAGCCGCAATTTACCGAAGACCAGTTGTCCGAACGCCTGGTGAAAGCGCTGCTGCGGGTTTGATGCCGGGGCGGCCGCCAGCGATGAAAGGCCGGGCAACCGGCCTTTTTTCGTTTTTGGCCGATTGTTGCCAACGCCCTGGGGCCAGCCTTTGTTTCTATACTCGTAGCATTCGCCACGCACCGGAGAACCAAAACAGCGCTTCGGCAATCCAATGCCATATCGCCGCCATGCCCGTTCCATCGGCCGCCCCCCGCAGCTTGGCTCATGGCAAACCGGAAACTGCAACCACAACCGACGGAGACTCACCCATGCAACTGCAACCGTTGCTGCTCTTCATGCATCTCGCCGGCGTCATCGTCTGGCTTGGCGGCATGTTCTTCGCCTATGTCTGCCTGCGGCCGACCGCCGTCGAACTGTTCGAACCGCCGCAGCGTTTGCGGCTGTGGCGCGGCGTTTTCGCCCGCTTTTTTACCTGGGTCTGGTGGGCGGTTCTGCTGATCGCCGCCAGCGGCCTGGTCATGATCGGCCAGCACGGCTTCGGCGCCGCACCGCCGGGCTGGCACCTGATGATGACCAGCGGCCTGTTGATGATCGGCATCTACATCTACGTCGCCACCATCCCCTACGCCGCGCTGGTCCATGCCGTTGAAGCGGAGGACTGGAAATCCGGCGGCGCCGCGCTCAATCGCATCCGCCAGCTGGTCGCCACCAACCTGCTGCTCGGCTTGCTGACGCTGGGTTTCGCAACGCTTGGCCGCTACCTGGCTTAAGGAGAGACGAGCAGCGCCCTGGCCGCCACCGCCTCGCCGGTCAAGGCCACGAAGCGGCGCGCTGCCGCACTGACCGCCCCCGGCGCATACGAGGCGAGCAGGCGGGCCGGCGGCAAGCTGGGTAGCGGCCGCCCGGCGACCGCCGACAACACCGCCATGCCCGGACCGAGCAGGCTGCGCGGCAAGGCGGTCAGGCCGAGGCCGCAGCGCACGGCGTGGCACAGGCCGGTCGTGCTGCTGCCGGTGTAGTGCAGCGACCACGGCCAGTCGGCACCGGCCAGCGCCGCCGTGACGGCCAGCCGGAACACGCAGTTCTCGCCGAACAGCGCCAGCGGCAAGCCGCCCTCACCCACTTCCGGCGCGCTGTCGCGATAGGCGGCGCCAGCCATCCACAGCAGCGGCTCCTGCCACAGCACCTCGCCATCGGCCGGCACTGCCTCGCCGCAATGCTTGTAGATCGCCAGATCCAGCATCCCGCCAGCCAGCGCCTGACGCAAGGCGGCCGAAGTATCGGCGTGGAGGACCAGGCGCAGGCGGGGAAATAGCGCCTGGAACTGCGCCATCACGGCCGGGAAGACGCTTTCCATCAACTCCTCCGGCAGCCCGACGCGCAGCGTGCCGGGCGCCGCATCCTGCGCCACCGTGGCGTAGGCCTCGTCGTTCAGACGCAGGATCTGGCGGGCGTAGGCGAGCAAGGCGGCGCCTTCCGCCGTCACGCCATCGACCCGGCCCTGCACCCGGCGCAGTAGCGTCTGGCCGAGCATTTCCTCCAGCCGCTTGATCTGCAGGCTGACCGCCGACTGGGTCCGCCCCAGTTGCCGGGCGGCAGCCGAGAAGCTGGCGGTATCGACGATGCAGACCAGGGCGCGGAGAGCTTCGAGGTCGAGGTGGCGGCGCGGCATCATATTCAATTCATATTTTGAATTTGAATTAATCAATTTTTTTAATTTCATCCTAGCCCTTACAGTGAGCTTGAAGCAAGCCCCAGTTCATGAAAGGAAATCGCCATGCCCTACCTTCACCTCCAGTTCGGCCAGCCCCTCAGCAGCGCCCAGAAACGCAGCCTGGCCCGGCGCAGCACCGACCTGATCGCCGCCCTCCTGCACAAGCGGGCCGAAGTCACCGCCGTGCGCATCGCCGACGCCGCCGACGACGGCTGGCATATCGCCGGCGAAGCCGTCGTCGCCGGACTGACGCCGGCCCACGGCACCCTCTACATCACCGCCGGCACCAACACGGCGGCCGAAAAGGCGGAAATCATCGTCGCCCTGCACCGCCTGCTGGCCGAGGTCTGCGGCCCGCTGCCCGAGGCCAGCTACCTGGTCATCCACGAAATGCCGGCCGGCAACTGGGGCTACGACGGCCGGACCCAGGCCGCCCGCCTACCCGCCCTGGCCGCAGCAAAGGGCTGACGATGCCAGCCGCCCCCGCGAGCCTGTCCACCGCCCATGACCGCCTGCTGGCGCTCGGCTTCGTCACCCTCTACGGGGCCGGTTTCGTCGGCGCCCGGCTCGGCCTGCCACACGCCGAGCCCTTCGCCTTCCTCGCCCTGCGCTTTGCGCTGGCGGCCGGCATTCTCGCTGCCGTCGCGCTGGCCATCGGCCAAGCCTGGCCGCAAGGTCGGCGCCAGGTACTGCCGATCATCGGCGCCGGGCTGCTGACCGTCGGCGTCTTCTCGGCCGGCGTGTTCTACAGCATCGCCGGTGGCCTGCCGCCCGCATTGTCGGCGCTGATCATCGCGCTGCACCCCATCCTGGTCGCCGTGCTCGCCCCCGCCCTGCTCGGCGAACGCGTCGCCGGCCGCCAATG
The DNA here is from genome assembly GCA_903922075.1 of uncultured beta proteobacterium. GTDB lineage: Bacteria > Pseudomonadota > Gammaproteobacteria > Burkholderiales > Rhodocyclaceae > Azonexus. Next base: position 2,652 of record CAIXSK010000230.1, read on the forward strand.
GGCCGGTCTGCTGCTCGGTTTGCTCGGGGTTTTCCTGGTCCTGCGCCATGGCCTGGACAAACAACCGGCGCTCGGCCTGCCGGTGTTGTATTCGTTGATCGGCCTGCTCGGGCTGTCAGCCGGCAACCTCTACCAGAAGGCGCGCTGCGCCGGCATGCCGCTATTCACCGGCGGTGCCCTCCAGTGCGCCAGCTGCGCCGCCGCCTGCGCGCTGGGTGCCTTGGCCTGCGAAACCGGCACGGTGCGCTGGACCGGCGAATTCATCGTTGCCCTGGGCTGGATGGCCATCGTCGTTTCAGTCGGCGCCGTCAGCATTCTTTACGTTTTGCTGCGCCACGGCGCAGTCAGCCGCGTCGCCGGGCTGTTCTACCTCGTCCCGGTCGCCGCCGCCCTGAGCGCCTATGCGCTGTTCGGCCAGGAAATCGCGGCCACCCAATGGCTGGGCATCGCCATCGCCGGCACCGGGGTGGCGCTGGCGACGAGAAAAACTCTCTGATTTTGGGCGTTTTTTGCCGGCGACCGTAGCATTGACAGCGGATTCAGTCCTTCAGGACAATTTTGCCGACCGGGCAACCGATTTTGCTGGGGCACTGCATGCAGCGCTGCTGGCATTCCGGAGGAAAACCATCTTGGCCCCGCTCTTCCAGCATTTCGGTCAACTGCCGCAAGTTGCGGTCATCGAGCCTTTGTTGCTCGGGCTGGAAGTACCCCAAATATGACAGCGTAACGGCTGCAAACACAGCCCTCTCATCAATCAACTCTAACTCAGACAGCTCCTTCAGGTAGCGTGTCAGCGAACAGTCCAGGCAACCCACCGATTTAAACGACATACAAACTTAAACTCAACTCATTTCACCACCCCATCTTCCTAAAGCTGGGGCGCTAAGTGAATAACCCATACGCGGTATATCAGTACCATGTACAGGCTAATTTTCTGAGAAATTTTGGGTTAAGCCGAAAGTTATTGCTTGGGCTTCAGCAGTCCTTGATCCATGGCGAAGCGAGTCACCTGGGCCGTGGTATGCAGTTTGAGTTTGGCCATCAGGTTCTTGCGATGGGAAACAATGGTGTTGGTGGACAGCTGGAGCTGCAGGCCGATCTGCACGGATGTCATACCTTCGGCGATCATCACGAGGATCTGTTGCTCCCGTTTGGTCAAGTGCTTCAGCGGGCTGCGATCGGCCGGGGCATCGGGCGAATTTACCTCGTTTTTCCGGATCAGCATCTCGATCTGCTTGAGCAGATCGAGGCCTTCTTCGTTCAGGCGCTTGCGCTGGGTGATGTCGAGCACGGTACCGACCATGCGCAGAGGCGCGCCGCGTTCATCCCGCCGGGTAACCTTGCCTCGCGCCTCGACTGCCACCCAGTGACCATCCTTGTGACGCAGGCGGTGTTCACTTTGGTAATGCGACGTATCTCCGGCCAGGTAGGCGGCCATGCTGCGGTCGAAATTGCCCCGGTCTCGCGGGTCGACCAGGGCCAGCCAATTCGCTTCATCGCGCGCTAATTCCCCGGGCAGATAACCGAGCATCGCGGGCCAGCGTTCGTCGCCCGTCACTTCGCGCTTCTCGATGTCCCAATCCCAGCACGCCATTGCCGATCCGGCCAGGGCCAATTCAAGGCGGTCCTGATGGTCCTTCAGCGTCAATTCAGCCTGCTTTTGTTCGGTAATATCCTGACCCATCCTCATCCATTCGATGGTTTTGCCCTGCTGATTGCGGACCGGAACCGCCCGCACTCGCATCCAGCACCATTCGCCATCGTGACGGCGAATCCGGTGTTCGTTGTAGAAAGGTTCATCGCGCGCCACGGCAGCGTCCCAAAGCGTTGCCGCGCCTGCCAGGTCTTCGGGATGGACCGCCCGGGTCCAACCGGCACCGAGCATTTCCTCGGCGCTCTGGCCGGTGAATGCCATCCACGACGGCTGCGGCGCCACGTGCAGGCCATGCGGTGGGCAATGCCAGGTTACCACGCTGGTCGCTTCGACCAGCGCCCGGTAGCGCTCCTCGCTTTGTCGCAGGTCGGCCTCGAATTGCTTGATGGTCGAGATATCGCGGCCGACGCACTGGATTTCCTCGAGATGCCCTTCAGCATCGAAAAATCCGCGATTGACGAACTGCATCCAGCGCAGTTCGCCATCGGCCCGATAAACCCGGTTCTCGATGGTCACCACCGGATTGTCCGGCGTCATCTCCTGCAACTTGCGTTCGATCATCGGCAGGTCGTCGGGGTGAGCCAGGGGGTGCCAGCGTTTGCCGATCAGTTCCTCGAAGACTTGGCCAAAAAACCGGCAATAGACGTCATTGACGAAGACAAAGGTGCTATCCGGGAGCAGCCTGCAGATCACCTCGGTCTGGTCTTCGACGACCGAACGGTAGCGCAGCTCGCTGGCTTGCAGTTGATCGGCAAGGTGATGGCTTGCCGTTCGATCCACGATGGCCCCGATCTCCAGCGCCGCGTCAGCCGCGTGGCGCGAAATGCTGAACTCGAACCACCCCGTCGAGCCATCCTTGCGCATCTGCGGCACGGTGCCGCGATAGGCCTGGTTTTCCGCCAGGGCAGCCTGAACCTCCTGGCGAAATGCCTCGTAGCTCGCCTGATCCGGAAAAAACAGGCTGGCCGGCTTGCCGACCAGGGCCTCCGGCGCGTAGCCGAACAGGCGATGCGCAGCCGCGTTGGCCCAGGCAACATGCCTGTCCTTGAAGATTACCAGGGCAATGAAATCACTGTTGAGGACGGCGTCAGACTGGCCAATCGCGGGGATAGACATCGATGTCCCTTGAAATACGTTTTTTGATGGTCACAAGCGCGAGGATAGCCGATCAGGTGGCCATGACGACGCGATCGGCTTTTCGATTTTGGGCATTTTTTGCCGCTCACCGTAGCATTTGTGAAATTCGGCCAGGATGAGGCGACCGTCGCGGCGGCCGCCTCTCCGAACTAAGCCACCCCGCCCACGTAGCGCCCCGGCGAAATGACGTTGTTCGGATCGAGCGCCGTCTTCAGGCGCTGGTGCAGTTCGCCCAGCGCGCTGCCGGCCTGGGTGCCGATCAGGTCCATGTAGTCGATGCCCAGCCGGTACGGCGGCCAGCCCTGGCGCAGGCCGGATTCGACCAGGTCGCGGTAGCAGCGCTTGGCACGCGCCACTTCGCCGGGGTCGGCTGGGTCAAAGAGCAGCGGGATGGTCGCCGAGAGAACGCGCGGCGAGCGCGAGGTGACGGCGAGCAGCGGGTCGAAGCCGTGGCGGGCCAGCGTTTCGCCCATGATCTCGCGGTAGCGGCGCACGCTCTGCGCGGTGAAGGGCAGCAGCGGGGCGTACCACAGGATGCCCTGCCCGTCCCGCGCCGGATGGGCCGAGACGTCGAGCATGCGCGGGTTGCGGTCGAGCGCGTAGGCGATCTTCAGGAAGGCGGTGATCGGCACGCCTTCGACGGTGCCCAGCGCATTGACCAGCGAGCCGAGGTGGCGGCGCAGGCTGGGAAACCAGCTGCCCGGCAGCAGCCCGAACAGGCCTTGCAGCAGGCGCACCTGGCCGGTGCTGAAGCTCCAGATGCGGCAGCCTTTGACCCGCCGGCGGATGTCGCGCACGGCGCCGTTGACCGCATGGCGGGAGCCGTACAGGGTGCCCAGCGCGGTCCATCGCGAGATCTTGCGCCCGGCCGCCTGCTCGGCCAGATAGGCGGCCCGTTCGTCGCCGCGCCGCGAGGTGGCGAGCGGGGCGTCCGATTGCGTGGCCAGGATGCGGCAGTCGTTCATCATGATGATGCCGCCGATGCCGGGAATGTCCTCGGCGATGCCGGCGAGCGCGCTCTGGCTGGCCTCGAAGCGTTCATCGGACGGCCATTCGAAGATCAGGATGCGGCAATCCTCCGGCACGCGGGCCAGTTGCACGGTGGCCTGGGTGACGATGCCGAAATTGCCCTGGCGCAGCAAGCCGCCCCAGTAGGGCCCGGTGCCGACGCGCCAGCGTTCGGCCAGGTCGCCGCAGTGCAGGTCCTGGTAGCTGTGCTGAAACGGCAGGCCGCTGCCCCAGTGGCCGGAAACGGCCGAGACGGCGTCGAAATGGTCGGTGATCGGGGTCAGGCCGTAGCCGCCGTCGAGGGCGTTGCCGAGGATGTTGCCGTTGGGGCCGACGCCGGTGGTTGGCACCAGCAGGCGGGCGCCGGCCCGGCGGATGGCGCGTTCCAGGTCGTGCTGGGTGACGCCGGGTTCGATGCGGGCGACCGCCGCCTCGGTGTCGATCTCGATGCGCTTGAGCGGCGACAGGTCGACGACGACGCTGCCCGCCGCCACCGGCTGCGCCGTGCCGTAGCCGAAATTGCGCCCGCCGCTGATCGGCCACAAGGGAACGCGATGGGCATTGGCGGCAGCGAGGATGCGCGGGACGGCCGAGGCGTCGGTGACCTGCAGCACGCCGGCCGGATAGCGCATGGCGCCGCCGGTATCGGGGCAGTACGGCTCGACCTCCTGCGGGCGGTTGAGCAGCTTGACGCCGGGCACGTCGGACAGCGCTTCGTAGAAACTCTCGAACATTGCAGACTCCTGTGGTTGGTGAAAGGAGTCGCCATGAAATACGAATATTCAGGATTTGCAAAAGTCATATGCCGATATTCTGTCTGCGGACATTGGCAGAACGAATAACGAGCGGTCAAATGCAGAACTGGTCAGCGAAAGATGGAAGGTACCGACCGACAGAATCCACAAAGGAGGACCGCAAAGTGCCCAAAGCGGTAATTGCCAAATTCGGAAAGCAGACGTTCAGGAACGTTCTAGCTCAGGGGCGCGAAGCCGGCTTGCCGGCAAAGCGTCTCTCTGGAGCGAAGGGTTGGGCAGTAATTTTGTCTCGTAACGATTGAACATTGGTCACACCACCCTAGTGGTAAATTTCGATGCTCATAAAATCGTTCAATTTTAACGAGTCACCTAAACGCCCAAAAAACGAGGGTGGCGGAGTTGGTTCTGCGACGAGGCGAATCTTGAGCGTTGCCGTTTTTTTATCGAAACGACCCGTGACATTGCAGACAGCCCATATTCTCTCGACAGAACTTCCACGCTCATATCCAGCCTGAAAATTACATGCTGGTTTTTTTACAATCTCCCGAAGCGAACCTAGATCGTTAGAGGCTAATTCGGCAATTTTTTCTGGCGACAAAGGGGCTCGGGTTAGTAGCCATTCCGATCCGTTCTTTCTCATAAGTGATGCATCCCACGGCGAGGCCATCTCAGTCAGTATCGCAATGATGCGTTTTTCAGCCTTTTGCTCCTCAAGTTCGGCCCTGATAAAAACAGCAAGTAAATACAGCCCAACAACCGCCAAACCAAAGCCAACCCATTTTTTCATGCCACCATCCCCAATGCTCAAACGTTATTAAACGGCCCCGCTGGGTCCGTTTATGAATTGATACACACACAGCAATTATGCTTGCGGAATTATCCATGGGGCAAGGAAGTGGTCTAAGCCGGGTCCGTATAACAACTCCAATAATAGAGACGCCAGGAAGGCGGCTCGGATGTCCGCTATCGGGACAAATTTTCAATGGCCGGTTGTGCCCGACTTCTGCCAGATGCTCGTCCACAAGATATTCGGCAGCCTACCCGGTCAACTTTCCGCAAATGCTACGGTCGGCCGGAAAAATTGGCCAAAATCAGAATTGTTCGATGGCGAAAAGCCGGCTCGGCAGCCCTCTACTCGACCGCCAGGGCGTAGCAGGCGTCGAGGTTGTCGTGCAGCAGGCCGACGACCTCCGGATCGATCCGCCCCTGGTCGCGCAGGCCTTCCAGGCGCGACATGACCTCGGCTTTTCCCATGTGCCCGCGATAGGGCCGCTCCTGGGCGAGGGCCTGAAAGATGTCGGCGACGGCGATCAGCCGGGCTTCCCGGGGGATGACCCTGGCCTGCCGATGAAACGGGTAGCCGGTGCCGAGCAGGTTCTCGTGGTGCATGGCGGCCCAGTCGGCGATCCGCATGTTCGGGAAAAGCTTCGACAGCAAACGGCCGGTGTCGTAGCTGTGGCGCATGACGAAGGCCCGCTCCTCGCGGGTCAGCGCGCCCGGCTTGTCGATGATCTCCTCGGGGACGCGAAGCTTGCCCAGATCGTGCAGCAGGCCGGCGATTTCGAGCTCGTCGAGGTGCTCCCCGCTGATCCCGGAGACTTCTGCCAGATGTCGGGCAATCCGGGCGACACGGGTCGAATGCTCCAGCGTGTAGGCGCTCTTGGCATCGACGGTGCGCGCGAACAGGCCGGCGACGGCCAGGGCTTCGGCGGTATCCAGCTCGACCGGCGCCGAGCGGGCCAGATAGCCCTCGACCTCGTCCTCGATGTAGGCCGGGTCCATTGCCAGCCAGAAGGATTCGCGGCTGGCTGCCCGCTGGAAGGCGGCGACCAGTTCCGGGCAGAACAGGGTGCCGGCCAGGCCGACCAGCCGTTCGACGATGGCCGGGTATTCCCAGAGGATTTCGTTCTTCAGCGTAGCGCCGACAAAATACGGTGCCAGCAGCACGTCGGCCCGGTCGGCCAGGAAAATCAGGTTGGCTTCGCGGCGGCGCTCGGGGTCGATATCCTGCAGCAGCAGCTTTTCCCAGCGCGTATGGTGCCAGCGGACAACGGTGGAAAACCGGGCCAGCGGCGGACAGGCCAGCAGGTATTGCTCGCCGCGCAGGCAATGTTCCTCGGCCCCATCCCACTCCAGCATCGCGGTGATGGCGCGGTGCTCCTTGGTGCGCGAGACGCCGCAGTCGTGGAGCATGCCGGCATAGAGCATTTCTTCGCAGCGCACCGGCGACCAGCCCATCTCCTCGGCAATCGAGACGGCCATCAGGGCGGTCCGCTTGCCGTGGTGCACCTCGTCGATTCCGACAAAATCGAGGGCGCCGGTCAGCGAAGTGATCGCGCGTTGCAGGTTGATTTTCATGCCAGTCCTTTACCAAGACAAACGTGCTTGCCTCGGGAACAGCGCCGACTTCGGCGCCCGGGGTTCATGTCGATCGTACAGCAAACGCCCTGTTTGTTGGATGAGGCCGGACTAACATCGTTCCCGGCGCGGCTCGCCGACAAGTCATCGAACCAAAACCGCCCACCGCCGCTCAAACGCCTGTTGCCTGCACCCGCAGGCATAACCCGCCAAGAGTACGATTGATGAGCCAAACCCTTTACGACTTTACTGCCGAGCGCCTGAACGGCGACCAGGACAGCCTCGCCAACTATCGCGGCAAGGTGTTGCTGATTGTGAACACCGCCAGCGAATGCGGCTTCACCCCGCAATACGCCGGGCTGCAGACGCTGTACCAGCGTTTCCGGGAGCGCGGCTTCGTCGTTCTCGGCTTCCCCTGCAACCAGTTCGGCGCCCAGGAACCGGGCGATGCCGAAGCCATCGGGCAGTTCTGCCAGAAGAGTTTCGACGTCAGCTTCCCGCTTTTTGCCAAGATCGAGGTCAATGGCGACAACGCCCACCCGCTCTACACCTGGCTCAAGCACGAGGCGGCCGGCGTGCTGGGCACCGAGGCGATCAAATGGAATTTCACCAAGTTCCTGGTCGACCGCGACGGCAAGGTGGTCCACCGTTACGCTTCGGCCACCCGGCCGGAGGAACTGGCCGAGGCCATCGACGCCCTGCTCTAAAGCAGGATCAGGTATTGCGCCCGTGCATGACGATGCGGGCGACAAACCAGATCGCCACCAGATTGGCCGCCACGGCCACGTAGCCAACCAGCGGATAGCCGACCAGGCGACCGCTGTCGTCGAGCGAGATCAAAAAGCCGGCCAGCGTCGTGGCCAGCCCCATGGCCAGCGACTGCACGGTGCCGTTCAGCGACATGAAGGTGCCGCGCAGCCTGGGCTGGGCCGACGAGGCGATGACCGCCATGGCCGGGATCATCCGCCCGGAGATCAGCACGAAGAAGCTGGTCGAACAAATCAGCCAGCCCCACAGCGGCAGCGCCCCGACATGGGTTACGAGCAGGACGGGAGCCAAGGCCAGCCAGGCCACCCGGCGATAGACCTCGACCTTGCCGTATTTGTCGGCCCAGTGCCCGATCAGGCGGGCGCTGATGAAGGTGGCCGAGCCGCCGACCAGGTAGATGATGGGGACCTCGACCAGCGGAATGCCGACGTTATTGACGGCATAAACGGTGATGTAGGGAATGACCGTGAAGCCGGAGAAGATGACCAGCGCAGAAAACAACAGCGCACGCCGGTGATTGGCCTCGCCCAGCACGCTGAAGGTGGCCGACAGCAGATGGGCGCGCTTCTCCTCGCCGAGATGCTGGCGCAACTCGGGCAGGAAACGCAGGCCGATCACGATGAAAGCCACGCTCAGCGCGGCGATCAGCATGAACGGCGCACGCCAGCCGAAATGGTTGGCCAGCCACAGCGAGAGCGGCACGCCGGCAATCGTCGAGATCGAAAAGGCGCTGGAAACGATGCCGCTCGCCCGCGCCCGGCGCGAAAAGGGAATGGCGTCGGCGATCATCGTGTGGATCAGCGAGCCCATGATGCCGCCGAACACGCCGGCCATGCCGCGCGCCAGCAGCAGCGTCGAATACCCCGGCGCCAGACCGCAGGCCAGCGTGGCCAGCCCGAACAAGGCAAAGCTGATCAACAGCACCCGCTTGCGCTCGAAGCGGTCGACAAAGGTCGCCGCCAGAATGCCGGAGGCCGCCGCGCTGAAACTGTAGGACGCCACCAGCAGCCCGAATTCATCCGTGCCGATAGCCAGCGCCGTCATCAGGATCGGCCCGAGCGGCATCATGATCACGAAATCCAGCACATGGCTGAACTGGATACCGGCCAGCGTCAGCAGGAAGAAACGTTCGGCCCGGGGAGAAAGCTCGGTGGTCATGGGCGACAAGGATACCCGCCCGGGGCGACAATTTCATTTTTGGCCAATTTTTGGGGCCGACCGTAGCATTGATCCCGAACGGAACTGTTCCTGCCGGCGCCTATCGAACATCAGTCCATCGCCACGCAAAGGAGTTTGTCATGCAAGCGCAACTGCACTCGATGAGCAACCTGTTCGCCCAACTCGGCCTGCCTGCCGACGACGCCGCCATCGAAGACTTCATCGCCCGCCATCGCCCGCTGGCCAGCGGTACCGCCCTCTACCGCGCCCCCTTCTGGAGCGCCTCGCAGAGAACCTTCCTCAAGGAGGAAATCATTGAGGATGCCGACTGGGCGGCGGTGATCGACGAACTGAACGGGCGCCTGAGTTAAGCGCCGGGAATCCCCGGCAGCCGGCGATTAACCGCGACGGCTGTCCGGTTGCAGTTTGCCGCCCGAAGCGGCCACCCGTTCGCTCAGCGCCTGCAGCATTTCTTGCGCCTCGTTGGCCGCTTCCTGCATCTCTTCCGCGCTCAACGGTCTGATCAGCGCCTCCAGTTCGATGCGCTGGATATTCGGGCATTTGCCGACCACGCCCTGCAGAATGCTGTCGACTTTCTTCGGCCCCAGACCGAACAGCACCTTTTCCAGCACGAAGACGCGGACGATGATGATGTCCTCCTCGTTTTGCGCCGTTGCCTGAACCGCCTCGATTTCCTTGCGCAGATAACCGCGAAACTTGAGCGGCGTGATCTCGGCCGGCACTTGCAGGATGGACGAACGAAATTGACCTTGGATCATGATGGCGGAGTAAGGCAAGCGGGAAAAGCCGTATTTTACGACGCCGACGGCATCCGGCGGGCCGCCTCAGAACGGCGAAAGCACCGCGATCACCCGCCCCGCCTCGATACGTACGGAGCGCAGCAGCCAGCGCGCCGCCAGCTCCTGCGCATTGCCATCCTCGCGCAGCACATAGACCGGCTTGGTGCGGAAATAATTGACCAGCAGCGCGGTAATCGCCCGCCGGGCATTGGCTTCGGCATCCTTGCGCAAGGCTGGCGACCGGACGGATTCAGCCACCGGTTTTTCCAGGAAGAAGGCCTTGGCATGGTCGTCGTAGCGGATGCCGGCCGACCCGACGACATCGACCGGCATCGGCGGATTGCCGAGCAGCGAGATATCCACCCGCGCCACAATCCCGGCCCGCCCTTCCGGATTGCCCAGCGTGAGTTTCGGCGGCGATGCCAGCGAAACCTCCAGCAGGCCGCCGTAGTTCAACTGCTGCGGTTTCGATTTATCGATGGCTGCCTGGATCTGCGCTTCGGAAAAAGAGACTTCCTTGTCGAGAAAGGCGGCCAAGGAAAGCGGTGCCCAAGCCATCAAGGCCGAAAAAAGAACGCTTGCCACTCTGATATTCATGATGTTTCAGCCCAACTGCACTATCTGATTGAGGACGCTACAAACCTCGGCAAAACGGGCATCGGCCAGATTGCCCATCGAATGGGGAGCGGCATCGCAAACGCGCCAGTCGAATGATTTGGGTTGATGACAGAGTGCAAAACTCGTCTTGCCGGATTTGGCGCCACCGGCCATACCCGCCACCACGGCAAACGGGTTGCTGGCGTGGTAGGCAGCCGTGGTCATCGGCAGGCCGATGACCAGCGAGGTTCGCTCGTTGAAGGCGCGCGGGGACAGCACCAAGAATGGGTGGCGGTCCCGCATTTCCCGCCCGGCCTGCGGATTGCAATCGATCCAGATGATTTGCTGCCGCTCCGGCACCCAATCCGCCTTCGCAGCTACCATTTTTCTGCTCCGACGGCCTCCGTCGCCATGTTCTCGCCGCCGTGCAGCGCCGGGTCAAAGCGCGCCAACCGCTGCTCCAGCGTCAAGGGTTCATCCCTGATCGGCTCAATAACCACCCGCCCGGCCTCAACGGTCACCCGAACACGCTGGTCGGCATGCAGATTCGCCTCCCGTGCTACCGCAGCCGGCAACCGGACGCCAAGGTTATTGCCCCAATGCTTGATATCAAGAATCGCTTCAGCCACGCTGCTTCTCCAGATGTTTAAACCAAGTATATACATCACAGCCAACGGGTAAAGTGGGCTTTGAGAAGAAAGGCCAAGGCTGGTTAAAACGAAGCCGGGATCGCTCCCGGCCTTTTTTCATTTTTGGCCGAAATTTCCGGCCGACCGTAGCAATCAGCCATTCGAGATGCCCACTGCATTCGCTAGCCTCGGCAATCCCATATTGGTAACCATCATTCCCAAATATGGAATCCAATCATCACTCCTTGGCCGACCACCACAAACCAGCCAGCCAGCAAAACCGAATTCGGTCTAAAATAAAACCGAAACACTTATGGAGTTCGCCATGAAATTCTCTACCCAGGTAAAGCCCATCACTTATTTGAAGAGCCACGCTGCGGAAATTGTCAAAACCCTTCCGGAAACCGGCGAACCCCTGCTCATCACACAGAATGGCGAAGCCAAGCTGGTCGTTATGGACCTTAGAACCTATGAGGAACAGCAGGAAACGCTAGCCTTGCTGAAATTGCTCGCGCTCGGCAACAAGGAAATCGAAGCCGGCCAGTTCCGCCCCGTTGGTGATGTTTTTGCCGATCTGGACAGCGAGGAAGCCACGTGAACTGTTCCGTTGTATTCCTGAAATCGGCCGAACAGGACATCAAGGAATTAAAACATTACGTCATCCGACGATTCGGCATTGAAACCTGGCAATCAACCCTGAACAAGCTGAAGGAATCCATCCACACGCTCCAGACTCACCCGCAAGCCGGCAAGGTTCCCGACGAACTCGTCGCTATCAATTCCGGCCAGTACCGCCAGATCATTTCCGGCATGAATCGGGTCATTTACGAAATTCGTCGAGAGACGATTTACATCCACATCGTTTGCGACAACCGTCGGGATATGCAAGGTCTGTTGAATAGACGGATGATGCGCGGCGAGTGAAAGAGCGGCCAATCATCGGCATCCGGGTTCAGCGAGATGCTGCTGATGCCCTGATCCATCAGCCACTCGAGAAGAAAATACCAATAACATAACCGGTTGGTGTGTGACAATCCGGGTTCGACCACTTAGCTTGCTTACCTATGGACTCTCGCATCAACGGCACCCTGAAAACCTGGAATGACAGCAAGGGTTTCGGATTCATCACGCCGCTGAACGGTGGCCAGGACATCTTCGTTCATGTCTCGGACTACCCTAAGCGCGGTGGCCCACCGAAAGTTGGCGAGCCCCTATCCTTCGAAGTCACACTCAACAAGGACGGCAAGAAAAAGGCTGTGCTAGTTCAGCGCCCAGGCGGAGAGCCTACCGCCCCCCACAGGGCTCGCGCTGGAACGCCGACACGCCAAGAGAATTCACTGCTAGGCCGCCTGATTGGGGTAATCCTCATCGGGCTAATTGTCTCAACCGGTTATAGCTTCCTGGCTCCGAAGTTCAACAGATCATCCTCGGAGCCGGCAGCTTTGGTCAGCCCCACGGCGGAGCCGGCAGTTTTGGCCAGCCCCCCAGTGGAGGCTGCAGCTTTGATCAGCCCCCCGGCGGAGCCGGCACCCGCTCGCTTCCAATGCGATGGCCGGACCCACTGCTCACACATGACATCCTGTGCAGAGGCAACTTACTTTATTCGGAACTGCCCGAATACCGAGATGGATGGCGATGGAGATGGAGTCCCGTGCGAGTCGCAGTGGTGCACCAGTCCTTTTGCGAAATGAGAACCCAACGACTGAAGTGGAGCACGTTGAGTCAACACACTACT
>CAIXSK010000231.1 GCA_903922075.1 uncultured beta proteobacterium
CAAACGCCGGCAAACTATAATCCGCGCCCTCAAGCGTGGTGATGTAGCTCAGATGGTTAGAGCGATGGATTCATAACCCATAGGTCGGCGGTTCGACTCCGCCCATCACCACCAAGAATGCTAAAGAGCCCTGATTATTCAGGGCTCTTTTCATTTGTGCGCTGACCGCGATCTTCGTGTCGGGCCTTCAACGCGCCAAGCGCCGCATTCTGCCCGCGCAAGGCGGCAATGCTACGGTCGGCCCGAAAAAAGGGCAAAAATCGAAATTTTTACCTGCTTCGTTCAGGCCCGGCGGCGCAGGGTTCCGGCCAGCGGACGAATCCGTGCTCGTCGCTGCGCCTCAGCAGTAGTCTTCCTCCGAGCCGCCCATCAGGTTTGGCAGCAGGGTGTAGGCGCGCCGCAGCGCGCTCGATAGATCGGGGCAGACGTTGTCGTCGCCCAGGTGGTCGATGAAACCTGAGCGATAGAGCAGCGAGCCGGGCTGCGAGTTGAGGCCGCTGACGATCAGGGTGCAGCCTCGTTTTTTCAGCTTGTCGAGCAGGTTTTCCAGTCCTTCGAGGCCGGTGGTGTCGAGCTGGATCAGTTGCGTCATGTCGAGAATGACGACTTCCGGGTGACCGGCGGCAGGGTCAAGAAGCACTTCCAGTTTGTTGACTGCTCCGAAGAACAACGAGCCGAACAGTTGCCAGGCGGCGACCCGCATGGTGCCGTCCGGGTAGAGGAACTGGGGTTCGCTGGCTTCTTCGCGCAGCGGGCGGCGTTCGACGCGGGTCAGTTCCGACATGCGGTAGATGAAGAACAGACTGGCCAGCACCATGCCGAGTTCGACGGCGATCGTCAGGTCGAACAAGACGGTGACAAAGAAAGTGGCGAGCAGAATGATCCGGTAGTTGTAGGAGAAGCGCTGCAGTTTCTTGAATTCGTGCCACTCGCCCATGTTGATGGCGACGACCATGACGATGGCCGACAGGGCGGCCAGGGGTACGTAGGAGGCGAGTGGAGCGGCGATCAGGACGATGCCGAGCAGGGTCAGGGCGTGGATCATGCCGGCAAACGGGGTACGCCCCCCGGATTTGACGTTGGTCGAGGTCCGGGCAATGGCGCCGGTGGCGGCAAAGCCGCCAAAAAGCGGGGCGGCGATATTGGCCAGGCCCTGGGCCACCAGTTCCTGGTTGGGGTCGTGGCGGTCGTCGATCTGGCTGTCGGAGACGCGGGCAGAGAGCAGCGATTCGATGGCGCCGAGCAGGGCGATGGTGATCGCCGGCGAGATCAGCTTGCCGAAATCGTGAATGGACAGTTCGGGCAGGCCGAAACCGGGCAGTTCCTGCGGGATGCCGCCAAAGCGGCTGCCGATGGTCTCGACCGGCAGTTCGAACAGGAAGGAAACCAGGGTGCCGGCGATCAGCACGACCAGCGGGCCGGGCGCGCGGCGTAGCGGCGCCAGGCGTTGCGCCAGCCAGTTGTAGGAGAGCAGGAAAATGAAACAGGCGGTGGACAGGGCGAGGGTCGGCAGGTCGACGGTGTGGGCGTAGGCGGCCAGCGTCTTGATCCGGTGGAAGAATTCGGCCGGCAGGTTGTCGATGCGCAGGCCGAAGAAATCCTTGATCTGGGCGAGGAAGATGACGACGGCAATGCCGTTGGTGAAGCCGATGACGACGGTGACCGGGATGAAGCGGATTAGCTGCCCCATCCGCGCCAGTCCCATGGCAAGCAGGAAGACGCCGGCCAGCATGGTTGCTCCGAGCAGGTTGTTGAAGCCGTGGATGGCCACGATGCCGTAAACAATGGGGATGAAAGCGCCGGTCGGGCCGCCGATCTGAACGCGCGAGCCACCGAGGAGCGAGGTCAGGAAGCCGGCGACGATGGCGGTCCAGATACCGGCCGCCGGCGAGCAGCCGGAGGCGATGGCAAAGGCCATGGCCAGTGGCAGGGCGAGAACGCCGACGGTGATTCCCGAAGCGATGTCCTTGCCGAGTTGAGCGCGACTGTAGCTTGGCAGGCAATCAAGCAGCTTGGGGCGAAAGGCGATTTTCATGATGCACGCTCACAGGTTAAGCGTTGCATTATATGGGTGCTTGATTTGTCGTCAATGTTAATCACATGTTAATGTAATCCCACATAAATTCTATAAGAGCACATCATGGAGAATAGAACCGCACGTCTGACGATCTTGATCGATCCCCGGAAGAAGAAGATCTTCGAGGAGATATGTGCCGCCAATGACCTGACGCCCTCGCAGGTCGTGCGCCGGCTGGTTCGTCAGTACATTATCGACAACGCCGGCAGTCGCGAATTGCCGGATTGGCTGAAGCCGAGCGCCAAGGGCGATTAATCCTGGGTGTCATCGGCCCGAGGGCGTGCCTTGTCGGGATGGTTGGCGCCCAGGTAGGTGTCGTAAGCGGCCTGCATTTCGTCCCCCTGCTTGGCGATTTCCCGAAGAATTCGAGAGGCCGCCCAGAACATGACGACAACGCCGCCTGCCGTGCAGGCGACGGCTTCGGCGGTCGATGTCGGGAAATTGGCGACGACGGTTCCCTTGCCGGCGGCAAACCAGCTCGCGCCGATGGCGACGCAGGCGAGGCCGAAAACATCGGCGATCGCGTAGGCGAAGATGCGGGCGGTCAATCGTGGGCGGGGAGGGCGTAGAGGAGATTTCAGCATGCTTTGGGTGTCGTGGCGCAATGATTGAAAATAGCCCCCTAAAAGACTTGACAAGCTGAATGTCAAGGCTGCGACTTATGCACAGTAATGGGGCGTTGTTTGTTCAGATTGAGAATGTCCGGTGATGAATTTGCCAGATTGGTGTTTTTGTGCAATAGCTTATAAAAATCAATTGCTTAAGTCTAAGCTCAAGTTTCGGGCAAGGCAAGGAAAAACCTTGTGGAACGGTGACTTAGCGTCCTGCCCCATGATTAATTCACAGAGTTATCCACAGTTTTTGTGGATAGTTCCAAAAGCTTAAACCCTGTAGCTGGATTGCCGGCTAAAGTTAAAGTGATACTTGAACTTGTGTGCCGATTTTGCTGCGCCGCAACAAGAAACGGCCCGTGTCGCGGGCCGTTTCAAATGGCATGGATTTATTTGACCCGCATGCCAGGTTCGGCGCCGGAATCCGGCGACAACAGGAATATCCCCGGCGTTTTTCCTGTGCTGTCGGAAGCGGCCAGAACCATTCCTTCGGATAATCCAAATTTCATTTTTCGTGGCGCCAGGTTGGCGACCATGACGGTCAATCGCCCAATCAATTGCGCGGGGTCGTAAGCCGCCTTGATGCCGGCGAAGACGTTGCGCGTTTCATTGTTGCCGACATCGAGCGTCAGGCGGACCAGCTTGTCGGCGCCTTCGACGTGCTCGGCATTGGCGATACGGGCGATGCGCAGGTCGACCTTCATGAAATCGTCGATGTTGCAGAACGGCTCCCACGGGCTTTCCGCTTTGACTTCGTTTTGCTGGTGTTCAGCGTGGCGTTGTTGCGATTGCTGTTCCTGTGTCGGGGCCAGCGATTCCTTGTTGGCCTCGACCAGCTTTTCGATCTGTTTCGGGTCGACGCGGGTCATCAGGTGCTCATAGGTATTGATAGCGTGGCCGGCCGCCAGCAGGCTTTGCGTGTCGGTCCAGGCCAGGGGTGCGATATTCAGGAACTTCTCGACCTTGGCCACGACGACCGGCAGGATCGGCTTCAGCAGCACGGAGAGCAGGCGGAACAGGTTCAGCGCGTTGCTGCAGGCGGCGTGCAGTTCGACTTCCTTGCCTTCCTGCTTGGCCAGTTCCCACGGCTTGACGCTGTCAACATACTGGTTCGCCGCATCGGTCAGCGCCATGATTTCACGCATGGCCTTGCCGAATTCGCGGGCTTCGTAGAGTTCGGCAACGCGAGCGGCGGCTTCCTGAATGGATTTGATCGCCGGCAGGTCGGCGGCGGCCGGTGCCAGCTGGCCGTTGAAGCGCTTGGCGATGAAGCCGGCCGAGCGGCTGGCGATATTGACGTATTTGCCGACCAGGTCGGAATTGACGCGGGCGCAGAAGTCGTCGAGGTTGAGGTCGATATCCTCCATGGTCGCCGACAACTTGGCGGCGTAGTAGTAGCGCAGCCATTCCGGGTTGAGACCGGTGTTCAGGTAGCTTTCGGCAGTGATGAAAGTGCCGCGCGATTTCGACATTTTGGCGCCATCGACGGTCAGGAAGCCGTGCGCGAAGATCTTGGTCGGCGTGCGGAAACCGGCGTGGGCCAGTTCGGCCGGCCAGAACAGGGCGTGGAAGTAGAGGATGTCCTTGCCGATGAAATGGTAGAGCTCGGTCTTGGAGTCTGGCTTGAAATACTCGTCGAAATCGAGACCGTTGCGCTGGCACAGGTTCTTGAACGAGCCCATGTAGCCGATCGGGGCGTCGAGCCAGACGTAGAAGTACTTGCCTGGGGCATCGGGGATTTCAAAGCCGAAATACGGCGCGTCACGCGAAATGTCCCAGTCGGTCAGCTTGTTCTCGCCGGGGGCGCCCAGCCATTCCTGCATCTTGTTGGCGGCTTCGTTTTGCAGCACGCCATTGTCGCGGCTGGTGTACTGACGCAGGAAGGTTTCGCAGCGCGGGTCGGACAGCTTGAAGAAGTAATGCTCCGAAGTGCGCAGTTCCGGCTTGGCACCGGAGATTGCCGAATACGGGTCCTTGAGGTCGGTCGGCGCGTAGGCGGCGCCGCAGGACTCACAGTTGTCGCCGTACTGGTCCTTGGCGCCGCACTTGGGGCACTCGCCCTTGATGAAACGGTCGGGCAGGAACAATTGCTTGACCGGGTCGTAGTACTGCTCGATGGTCCGCGTCTCGATCAGGCCGGCGCTCTTCAGCTTGCCGTAAATGTTGTTGGCGCAGTCGCGGGTTTCATCCGAATGGGTGCTGTAGTAGTTGTCGAAACCGACGTGGAAGCCAGCGAAATCGCGCGAATGTTCGCCATGGACACGGGCGATCAGCTGCTCGGGCGTGATGCCTTCCTTTTCGGCGCGGAGCATGATCGGCGTGCCGTGCGTGTCGTCGGCGCAGACGTACCAGCACTCGTTGCCCGACATTTTCTGGAAGCGCACCCAGATGTCGGTCTGGATGTATTCGACCAGATGGCCAAGGTGGATGGCGCCATTGGCGTAGGGCAGGGCGGAAGTAACGAGAATTTTGCGCGGCATGAGGGGGCAAGGCTAAAAAGATAAAGCGGGATTTTACCGCGAGGAATGTCGTCAAGGGTTTTCGCGACCCAAACCCGCGAGATGCGGGGTGAAATCGATAGAGAAGATCAACGAGTGCCATTACATGGTGAAAAATGCCATGTTGATCATTGCCGAATACGGATGATCGGCGCAGAATCCGCGCGAAATGGGAGGGTCTATGATTTTTGCTGTGGTAGAGGATAGTCGCAGCCAGGCGGAGGTGCTCAAGGCGCTGCTGAAAAGCGAGGGGCATCAGGTCGAGGTGTTCGCCGACGGTGGGTCCTGCCTGGAGGCCTTGAAGAGCCGTAGCTTCGACTTTTTTGTCATCGACTGGAATCTGCCCGACATCGGAGGGGACGAGGTGCTCCGGCACATCCGTGAGAAATTCGGATGGGAGGTGCCGGTGGTCTTCTGTACTGGGCGCACCGACGAAGAAGCTGCCTCGGATATCCTGCGCATGGGGGCTGACGACTATATCCCCAAGCCCGTGCGCTATATGGAGTTCATGGCCCGCATCCACGCCCTGTTGCGGCGCCGGAAGCCGCGCCCGAGCATGCTCCAGTTCGGCAGTATCGAAATTGATCTGGAAGGGCGCCGGATTCGTCTGGCTGGCGCCGACGTCGACCTGACCCAGCGCGAGTTTGAACTGGCGGTTATCCTGTTGCGCAATGTCGGCCGTGTGTTGTCCCGGGAGGAGTTGCTGGCCGGCGTCTGGGCGCGGGAGGCCGACGTCGATACGCGTACCGTTGATACGCACGCCAGCCGCTTGCGCAAGAAGCTCGGCCTGGCCGGCGAAAGTGGAATGATGCTTTCATCGGTCTATGGACAGGGCTATCGTCTGGATACCGTCCAGGCTGCCTGATCGGCGCGCCGGTTTAGGGTATACTGGACAAAATCGCTCGGGTATTGCCCGGCGGCCATCCTGAACCCGGAGCTTCCATGAGTCTTACAGAACAGCAGATCAGAACCGCGTTATCCGCTGCGGTCGACCCTAATACAGGCAAGGATTTCGTCGCCGGCAAGGCGGTGAAGAACATCAAGTTCGACGGCGACGATGTTTCCTTCGACATCGAGCTCGCCTATCCGGCCAAGAGCCAGATCGACGCCATCCGCAAGCAGGTGATTGCCGCCGTACGTACGGTGCCGGGCGTTGGCAACGTGTCGGCCAACGTGCTTACCAAGATCGTCGCCCACTCGGTACAGATGGGCGTCAAGCTGTTGCCGGGCGTCAAGAACATCATTGCCGTCGCTTCTGGCAAGGGCGGCGTCGGCAAGAGCACGACGGCGGTTAATCTTGCCCTGGCGCTGGCCCAGGAAGGGGCCAATGTTGGCATTCTGGATGCCGACATCTACGGCCCCTCGCAGCCGCAAATGCTGGGTTTGGCCGGCCAGCAGCCGGAATCGCGGGACGGCAAGAGCATGGAGCCGCTCGAGGCCTACGGTCTGCAGGCGATGTCGATCGGCTTCATGGTCGATGTCGAGACGCCGATGGTCTGGCGCGGCCCGATGGTCGCCCAGGCGCTTGATCAGTTGCTCGGCGAGACCAACTGGCGCGACCTCGACTATTTGATTGTCGACATGCCGCCGGGTACCGGCGACATCCAGCTCTCCCTGTCTCAGAAAGTGCCGGTGACCGGCGCGGTGATCGTCACCACGCCGCAGGATATCGCGCTGATCGACGCCCGCAAGGGACTGAAGATGTTCGAGAAGGTCAATGTCCCCATCCTGGGTATCATTGAGAACATGAGCATCCATATCTGTTCGAACTGTGGCCACGAAGAACATATCTTCGGTACCGGCGGCGGCGAGCAGATGTGCAAGGATTACGACGTCGAGTTCCTGGGTAGCCTGCCGCTGGAGATGGCCATCCGGGAGATGGCCGACGGCGGCAAGCCGACCGTGGTCGGCGCCCCGGATTCGCGCACCGCCGAGATCTATCGCACCATCGCCCGTCGCGTTGCAGTGAAGATTGGCGAGAAGGCCAAGGACATGACCTCGAAATTCCCGAATATCGTCGTGCAGAACACTTAAGTTTTTTGCCAAAAGCACACGCAAAGGCGGGTAAAATCCCGCCTTTGTTTTTTGTCGAGCGGAACCGAGAAAATGGCCATCAAATCAGACAAATGGATACGCCGAATGGCGGCAGAGCACGGCATGATCGAGCCTTTTTCGCCCGAACTCGTGCGCGAAGCCAATGGCCACAAAATCGTTTCCTACGGCACGTCGAGCTACGGCTACGATATCCGCTGCGCTCGCGAGTTCAAGGTCTTCACCAACATCAACTCGACTGTCGTCGATCCGAAAAACTTCGATCCGAAGTCCTTCGTCGAGATCGAGTCCGATGTCTGCATCATTCCGCCGAACTCCTTTGCGCTGGCGCGGACCATGGAGTATTTCCGCATCCCGCGCTCGGTGCTGACAGTCTGCCTTGGCAAATCGACCTACGCCCGCTGCGGCATCATCGTCAATGTGACGCCCTTCGAGCCGGAATGGGAAGGGCACGTGACGCTGGAATTCTCCAACACGACGCCGCTGCCGGCCAAGATCTACGCTGGTGAAGGCTGCGCGCAGGTGCTGTTCTTCGAGTCCGACGAGGTCTGCGAAACCTCGTACAAGGACCGCGGTGGCAAGTACCAGGGGCAGGAAGGCGTCACCCTGCCCAAGATCTGACGCAGAGCCGTAACGAAACCGTCTTATTCTGTGACCCGCTGCGGCGGGTCGCCGCTTTTTAAGGATACCCCATGCGCTTCCACTTCCCCATCATCATCATCGACGAGGACTTCCGCTCGGAAAACACCTCAGGTTTCGGCATTCGCGCACTGGCCGAGGCGATCGAAAAGGAAGGCATGGAAGTGGTCGGGGTGACCAGCTACGGCGACCTGACTTCCTTCGCCCAGCAGCAGTCGCGGGCCAGCGCCTTCATTCTGTCGATCGACGACGAGGAATTGGCGCTCGAACCCGAAGAGACGCTCGGCGAGCTGCGCGCCTTCGTCACCGAAATCCGCAACCGCAACGCCGAAATTCCGATCTTCCTGCATGGCGAAACCCGCACCTCGCGCCACATCCCGAACGACGTGCTGCGCGAACTGCATGGCTTCATCCACATGTTCGAGGACACGCCGGAATTCATTGCCCGCAACGTCAAGCGCGAGGCGCAGGCCTATCTTGACAGCCTGCCGCCGCCCTTCTTCCGGGCGCTGACCCACTATGCGGCCGACGGCTCGTATTCCTGGCACTGCCCTGGCCACTCGGGCGGCGTCGCCTTCCTGAAGTCGCCGGTCGGCCAGATGTTCCACCAGTTCTTCGGCGAGAACATGCTGCGCGCCGACGTCTGCAACGCCGTCGAGGAACTCGGCCAGCTGCTCGACCACACCGGTCCGGTCGCCGCTTCCGAGCGCAATGCGGCGCGCATCTTCAATTCGGACCACCTGTATTTCGTCACCAACGGCACCTCGACCTCGCACAAGATCGTCTGGCACTCGACGGTGGCGCCGG
>CAIXSK010000232.1 GCA_903922075.1 uncultured beta proteobacterium
CCCAGTCGGTGAGCGGCCGGGTGGCGACGCCGGAATCGATGGCGGCCTGGGCGACAGCCGGCGCGATCTTGACGATCAGGCGCGGGTCGAAGGGCTTGGGAATCAGGTATTCCGGGCCGAAGGAGAGATCGTGACCAGGATAGGCCATGGCCACTTCGTCGGTCACTTCGGCTTCGGCCAGCTCGGCGATGGCGCGCACCGAGGCCATCTTCATCTCTTCGGTGATGCGCGTGGCGCCGACGTCGAGCGCGCCGCGGAAGATGAACGGGAAACACAGCACGTTGTTGACCTGATTGACGTAGTCGGAACGGCCGGTCGCGATGATCGCGTCGGAGCGCACTTCCTTGACCAGTTCCGGCATGATTTCCGGCGTCGGGTTGGCCAGCGCGAAGATCATCGGCTTGTCGGCCATGCTCTTGACCATGTCCTGCTTGACCACGCCGGCCGCCGACAGACCGAGGAAGACATCGGCGCCGACCAGCGCATCGCCCAGCGTGCGCTGCTCGGTATTCTGGGCGTAGCGCGCCTTGGTTTCATCCATGCCGCCCGGGCGGCCGATATAGATGACGCCCTTGGAGTCGCAGACGGTGATGTTCTCGCGCTTGACACCGAGGTCGCACCACAGGTTCAGGCAGGAAATCGCCGCGGCACCCGCGCCGGAACAGACGACCTTGATCTCGTCGATCTTCTTGCCGACGACCTTCAGGCCGTTGAGCATGGCGGCGCCGGAAATGATCGCCGTGCCGTGCTGGTCGTCATGGAAGACGGGGATGCTCATCCGCTCCTTCAGCTTCTGCTCGATGTAGAAGCATTCCGGGGCCTTGATGTCTTCCAGGTTGATGCCGCCGAGCGTCGGCTCCATGGCGGCGATCATGTCGATCAGCTTGTCCGGGTCGTTTTCGGCCAGTTCGATGTCGAAAACGTCGATGCCGGCGAATTTCTTGAACAGGCAGCCCTTGCCTTCCATGACCGGCTTGGCGGCCAAGGGGCCGATGTTGCCGAGGCCGAGCACGGCCGTGCCGTTAGTGATGACGCCGACCAGGTTGGCCCGCGAAGTCATTTCAGCGGCCATCGAAGGATCTTCGACGATCAGGTCGCAGGCGGCGGCAACGCCGGGCGAGTAGGCCAGGGCGAGGTCGCGCTGGTTGGTCAGGCCCTTGGTCGGACGGACGGAAATCTTGCCCGGCGTCGGCCAGCGATGGTATTCAAGAGCAGCTTCGCGCAGATCCTTTTCCACGGATTCTCCTTGGCATTCAGCAATTGGGGAAAACCCGTTAGGTTACTCCAAAGCGCCAGGCTTTGGAATGAAACGGGCATCAGGCAGCGCAACATTTTTTGTATTTTTTGCCGGAACCGCAGGGGCAGGGATCGTTCCGCCCCGGCTTGGGAGACTCCCGGACAAAACTGCCGTCGGCCCCCGAGTTGTGGCGCAATGCGTTGCGGCGCGCCTGCTCGTCATGAAAGCGTTCCGAGAAGCAATACCAAGTCTGCATTTCACCAATCGCATCTGGAACATATGCCCGCCGATAATGCCGAAAACGCGCCAGACGCTCCTCCCAGGAGCGGTTCAATTCGTCGGTGTACCAATCGAGGCCGGCCGTCTGCGGGTCGAGGCAGTCGGCATCCCACCATCGTTGAATGATCGCCAGATGTTCGAGCCGGCCAATTTCGGCAATCGCCCCGGCCAGCGCATCCATCAGCAATTCGTCACCCTCGCAATCAACCGTCACCTCTTGCTCGGTAAGCCAGGCCAGGGTCCGATTGCCAAGATCCTCCAGCCAGACGAGCAGCGGCTCGGCCGGCGCATCGCCGGCAAACACCCGCTTGACCAGCGCTTCGACCATGATGTAGCGCGCCCAAGTCGCGTTCTGGCGATTCTCGATAAATTCGCGGATCAGGTTTTCGTCGTCGCACACAGCCGCCACGCAGCGCGCCATGGATTCAGTCAAATGGTCGCCGAGCGCCACTTCAAGCGCCTCATCCGGCAGTGCGGCAATCCGCAGCAGCGGGCGAAAGGCGCGGCTATCGCGCTTTTCCGCAAGCAAGTGCATCGCGTGCAAATGCAACATCGAGTCGGCAAGTTCATCTGCGTCGGCGCTGATGCGCTCGAACTCGGTCAACAGGCGTTCGTAATGCTCGGCATCATCCAGCACGGCCTGCGCCGCCCGCACCGGGTAGCCTCGGCGCAAAATGGACAATTGATCGACGATGTACGCCCAATCCATCTTTTGCTCGCTTACCGTAGCCATTTCCGTCCCACCTCCCATCGAAAGGGAGGCAGTTTAGCGCAGCCGCGCGAGGATCATTTCTCTCAAAGCGCCAGTTTTCCCTGAGCCAGACCAGGCGCCAGCGGACGCAATCTGGCGAAGGCAAGCAGTTCCGGCAAATGCGCGCCCTTGCAGCGCCATTCGTGGAATACCCGCTCGCCGAGCAGGACGTAATGCCAGGTACAGCCATGGTCGCGCTGTTCCACCGCCAGGCTGTTGATCCGCTCGCACCAGGCCTGCGCCGCCTTCAGTTTGCGCTGCACATTGGGCGTCGTCAGTTGCCCCTCGGCCTTGGTTTCGACCAGATAAACCGCGTCAGTCGTACGCACCAGAAAATCCGGCGAATAGAAAGCCGGCAAGCCGTCTTCCTTGACGTAGCGCAGACGCACAAAGTCATGCCGGGTTTCGCTGATCTTGCAGAACGCCTCGACGCCGCTATCTGCCTGCGCCCACTCGATAAAAGCCTTTTCCAGCCCACCGTTGCGTGCCGGGAAAGGCAGGCGCTCGTAAATACACTTGCCGACCGGCAGCGAATTAGCCTCGCGCATCGGCAATCTGGCTATTTCGGATAGCCGACGACAATGAACCTCCGTCGTACCGACCACCGGCCGCTCCTCCGATTCGATCAAAGCCACCGAAAACACCCGGGTAATGTGATCAAGCACCGGCTGCAACAACAGCAGGCGCCAGTTTTCATCGACCAGCGGTTCAAAATCCGGGCCGAACAAGCGCTCGCGGATGTAATCCTCCAGCCAGCCGGCCAGATCGGCGGTATTGACCTGCAGATACGGGTTGGCCAAGTGCGTGGCAACCTTGTTGCCTTTGGGCAACGGCTGCGACAGCGCCTGCCCGATCCGCCGGGTAAGCCGCGTCAGGAAATCGTTGTAGCCGCAGACGTTCATCGCCGCGCCATCGACCCGATAATCGCCAAACAGCGTGCTCGTCTGCAAATCCTGCGAAATGAACACGTCGCCTTTGCCGAGCATGCTCTTCAATTCAGACACTCCCATCGCGCTGAACGGCAACAACTTGTCCGGCGCCGGCGCCTGATGTTCCAACCCTTCTTCCGCTTCGCGCAGGATGAAGGGAATGGCGAAATCGTAGGCCGCGTACCCCTCGCGCAAGCCGACGGAAATCAGATCGCCGGCGCTGCTCGTCGTTTCGCTGTCTTCGCTGCTGCTACCAACCAGCCCGGCCGCCATCAGGTCATCGTAAAACGATTGAAAGGCCGGATGCTCGACGATGGAAAGCACGTCGATCAGGTTTTTCGGCTCCTGGCCGTTTTTGATCCGCTCACGGTTTTCGCGCTTCAAATCGTCGAATTCCGCATCCCGCCACATCAGACGCAATCCTCGGCCAATGGTCTGTTCGAGCAGAATTTGGGCTTGCGACGAACGCAGCGGCACGATGACGCAAATATTGTTGACGTCGAACCCTTCACGCAGCATCAGTACGCTGACGATCACGCGGGGATTCTTATGGCGATCCACGTCGAACAGCCGTTCGCGGATGGGCGCCCAGTCTTTCTCGCCCAACTCCGCCTTCTTGCCCGAATCGACCGCCATGATTTCATCGTCGCCCAAGCCGAGTTCGTCGGCAAAAAACCGGGCAACCAGCGGCGATACCGTCGTGTCCTCGCAAACCACCAGCATTTTTGGATGTTTTTCGGCATCGACCGTAGCAAAGTCGTTTTCCAGCTTTTTCAGCTTGGCGAAGCCGGCGCGCAGCATCACCCGCTGCCCTTCGGACAGCGTCGGATTGCCATCCTCGTCCCGTTCCGCCTTGAACTCCAGCGGCAGGGCGCCGATTTCCTTGCGCCGGTCGAGTACCAGCGACTTGACCAGCCCGGCGCTCATCGCAGCCGACAAATCGAAATCGACAATGATGTGCGGAAAAAACACCTTGCGCTTGTTTTTCCCGGCGCCCACGTCGTTGTAAGGCGTCGCCGAGAAGTCCACCTGCACGAAGCGCCGTCCCTTGCTTTCGGCAATGCGCGACAGGCTTTTCTGCCACTCCACCTCGGTCGTCTCGCCCTCCTTCTTGACCTCGTGGATGTGGTGCGCCTCGTCATTGAAGACGACCAGGTCGCCCAGTCCGGCCAGATAATCGAGCACACCGCCGCGCGCGTAACGGCGGTCCAGCACGTCCAGGCTATTGCCCGTTGCCTTGCCCGGTGTCAGCGGCAACAGGCCGGCGATAACCTGCTGCGGCTCCAGCGGCGCACCGGGCGCATCGACCTCGCTTTCTTCCACCGTCTCATCCGCCTCGGCCAGCAAATGCCAGTTGGTGATCGCCAGCAGGCCGTTGCCAGTTGCCTTCAGGCCAATTTCGTCCTTCGCGCAGACGTTGGCGCGCACGAAGCCGAATACCGTTTCCCGCAGGCCTTCCGGCAAAAACAGCTCGGCGTAACGCGCCACGTCGGAGGTCGAAAAATCGCGCTGGCCGGCCTGCAATTTGCCGCAAAAGGCATCCAGCAAGCGGTCATAAACAATCAGACCCGGCGCCACGATCAGGAAATTCCGGGTAAATCGTGGGTCGGTAGTCCCCGCCGCCCGCGCCGCGTTGGCATTGAGCAATTGCCAGACCAGCAAGGCCTGCAACACCCAGGTCTTGCCGGTGCCGGTCGCCATCTTCAGGCAATATTTCGGGTGCGCATGCTTGGCGCTCGCCACCTCGGCCAGCGTCTTCCCTTCCAGCAGGGCATCCGGCGCCGCCTGCCGGTAGAGCGCCTGCAAGCTCGTCGCGGCCAGCACCTCATGCGCCACGATGCTGTTCAGGATCGCCTGCCGCTGGCCGGGATGAAAATTGAAACGGCGCGTCAGGCAAATGTCTTCAAGAAACCACCAGCGCAGCAATTCGGCGGTGGTTGGCGTCACCAGATCGTAGATATCGGCGCTACCGTCTTCGAGGCCAAGGCAAAGCGCTTGAGTTTTGCTGGTCAGGCCGTCAGCCAAAGGAAGCATCGAGGGCGCGTTCTTCATTCTGTTCGTTGCCTTTTGTAAACAATTTGTTTATGCTGAACCGCATGATTCGCGACTTCGCCGACAAGGAAACCGCCGCGCTGTTCAGCACCGGAAAATCGCGCCGTCTGCCGCCGGATATTCAACGCAGGGCCGTTCTGCGACTGACCCAACTCGATCACGCCCTGGTCGTTGAAGACCTGCGCTTTCCGCCGGCCAACCGGCTGGAAGCCCTGACCGGCAGACGGCAAGGCCAGTGGAGCGTGCGCATCAATGACCAGTGGCGGCTCTGTTTCCGTTTCGAGAACGGCGAGGCGTTTGACGTTGAAATCACCGACTACCATTAAGGAGCCCACATCATGGAACGCATCAAGAACGGCTTGCCCCCGATCCATCCCGGTGAATTCGTCCGCGAAGCGCTGACCGATCTTGGCCTGACGCAAGCAGAACTGGCGCGCAAACTGGGCGTTTCGCCGATGCGGATTTCCCACCTGGTCAACGAGGAGCGCCCGGTGACCGCCGACCTGGCCTTGCGCCTGGGCAAGGCCTTCGGGCAGACCCCGCAATACTGGCTGGGCCTGCAAGCCAGCTACGACCTGAAAATCGCCCAAGCCAATCTGGCAAAAGAACTGGACGCCATTCTGCCGCTGGCCGCCTGAGCGTTTGCAGGCACTCAAGCCACCACCACGCTGGCTTCGGCCTCAAAGCCAAAAACATCCACCACCCGCACGCACACCCGGCGTGGACCAGTCAGGGCCGGCGTGCTGAAACGGGCTTCGGTGACCACCCGCAGCGGGTCGCCGTCGTTATCGGTATTGCCCCGGTAATCCTGCCAGACCGAGCGGAACACCTGGCCGTCGTAATCCGGATCGACCGCCCAGTATTCGATCAGTGCCAAAGGTTCGGCATTGGCGATGGCCTGCAGTTTGCTGCGGTTGGCTTCGTCGAGATTGATTGCCTCCGGTGACAGCAAAACGTAGTTTTTCAGGCGGATGGCCAGCGTTTCCTGGCCATTGACCGGATTGCTACGGTCGACCGGAAAAATGGTCAAATATTGCAAACTGGAAAAACGCACTGTGCCGCGCAGTTTTTCCAGCCCGCCCTTTTTCTTCAGGCGGTCCATCAAGTCGGGCGGAATGACCAGCACCTCCAGCCGGCTATCGTTCAAGGCGGCAATCGTTTCGCCAATCGACGGCTCGAAATTCCAACCCAGAACGACCACGCGATCCCAACCGCCCATCAGGTTGTCGCGCTGGGCGATGGCCTTCTTCAAGGTCGCCGCACCGGTCAGCTTGTTGGGCGAATCGGCCAGCACCAGCGTCTTGCTACCGCCGCCGCTGACCTGCCCGAGATTGCGCGTCGGATTCTCCTCGGCCGGCAGAGGCAGCGCACCATAGAGTGAAAGCACGATCTGCGACAAATCGCCGACCCGGAAATCGCGGCCCAGCGTGGCTTTGGCCGCTTCCACCTGGTAGTCGCCGATGGCCTGGTAGAGGAAGGGCTTGGCGTTCTGGTCGATCAGGCGTTTGCGCATGATCATGCAGGCCGGCTTGCCGAGATCGGTGGTGATCCAGCGCCGGCCCAGTTTTTCGGCCACGGCGGCGGCGGTGCCGGAACCGCCGTTGAAGTCGGCGACCAGGCCGTTTTCCGGGCAGGAAGCGCGGATGATGCGGTCGAGGAGTTTTTCGGGTTTTTGGGTGGTGTAGTCCGTACGCTCTTTGGCGACTGGATTTACTGGCGGTATGTCGTCCCAAACCGAATCAACAATGTCTCCTTCAACCTCATCAAGATAAATTTTTCGGCTACCACCTCCTGTTGGATTGACATCTGACCTGCACAGGCGCCCAGTCTCATCCGGCTTAAAACGTTTCAAATATTCGGAGTTGTGCGGCTTGTACTGCGTTTGCCAGTAATACTCAGGAGACTTGTTGTAGGAGAACAAGACGTCATGTTTCTGCGGGAATTTTTTTGCTGTCGAACGTTTGAATCCGAAGTAACTCCACACAACTTCATTACGAAAACAATCCTTCCCAAACACCTCATCCATCACGATCTTCACGTAATGCCCAACGTGCCAGTCGAGATGCACGTAAATCGACCCGGTGTCGGCCAGCAGTTCGCGCATCAGGATCAGGCGCGGCGTGATCATCGCCAGATACGAAGCCGTGCCGTCGGCCCAGGTGTCGGAGTAGGCGAACTGCTCGATGACGGTCGGCTTCTGTTCCAACTCGACGCCGGGCAGCGTGACCTTGGTGCGGTAGTCAGCCTTGGAATCGAAGGGCGGGTCGATGTAGATCAGGTCGATCTTGCCGCGCAGGCTGGGTGTTTTTTCGTCACCAGCCAGTAGTGCCGCCATGGCCAGCAGGTTGTCGCCGTAGATCAGGCGGTTGTGCCACGATGGCGCATCCTCCAACGACGGTTGCACTTCACCAAACAAACCCGGTTGGATGCTGATCAAGCGCTCTCGCCGTTCGTTGGCGGTGATCCAGTCGGTTGCCGCGCTATCGCGGGCGGGCAGCACCCATTCGCGGGTTTGCAGGCCGACGCGGTGTCGGCTTTCCAGATTTTCGAGAATTTTCTCCGCCACTTGCCGCCCCTTGGCGACGATTTCGGGCAGTTGTTCGAGCAGGGATTTGGCCATGAACTTCTGTTCAATAGAAAATGAACACGAAGTTTATATATAAATGAACAAGTAGTTTCGCAAGCGACGCTTGAAAACTTAACTTTCTGTTCATGGACGAGAAAGTTGAATTCAGCCAACGGCTACAGCAAGCGATGATCGACGCGGGTTATCCGGTGCGGCCGGTCGTGCTGGAGCGCGAATTCAACACCCGCTATTGGGGCCAGCCAATCACGGTTCAGGCCGTTCGCCGCTGGCTTAACGGCGAAGCCATTCCCTCACAGGACAAATTACAAGTTTTGGCCGACTGGCTGAAGGTGGAGCCACAGGTTCTGCGCTTTGGCAGTGAGGCCATTCGCTCGGTTCAGGAAAAGAAAAAACGTTGGGACGAGGCCATTGCCGGTCCGGAGCGCGAAGTGCTGGAAGCCTTTATCGCTTTGCCGGCCGAACAGAAGAAGGTGGCCCGGGCAGTCATCCTGGCGCTGGCCAAGGCCGGCGCCTGATTTTCAGCCGCCGGTAGCGCTCAGAAGCGGTGTGAAACCGTCAGCCGCAGGCTGCGCGGCTCGGTTGGATGGATATGGCGGTCGAATTGCGGCGCGCCTTCGCCGGGCAACTGCGAGTCATACCAGTATTCGATGTCATTCACCCTGCGGTCGAACAGGTTGTAAACATCCAGTGCGAGCAAGGTTTTGGCGGCGAAGCGATAGCCCACACGCAGATTGGTCAGCGCCGAGGCCCGCGAGCGCAGCGAATTGTCCTCGATCAGCGGTCGCGGGCCGAAATAGCGCAGGCGCAAGGCGCCGAACCAGGGGCCGAGGTGATCGACCGTCAGGCCCAGGTTGGCCGTCGCCGTCACCGCGCCGGGAATGAAGTTGCCTTCCGGCGCGCTGTCGCGGAAGCGCGCATGCGACCAGGCGAGGTCAGCGTCGAAGGCCAGCCAGTCCGCCGGCGCATAGAAATTGGTCCATTCGACGCCGTAGCGGCGCGACGGGCGGGCGGCTTCGGTCGTCCCCGCATCGCCGACGAAGAGCAGCTCGGAAGCGACGTCGAGTTGCCAGAATGCTACGGTCGAGCGGAAATTTTGGCCAAAATCGGAACGCGCCCCGATTTCATAGCCGCG
>CAIXSK010000233.1 GCA_903922075.1 uncultured beta proteobacterium
AAGGCGATGTCGCCGCTCTGGACCAGTTGCGAAATGCTGCCCGGCGACATGGTGTCGGACAGCCCGGTCTTGCCGGCGTGGGCATCGGTGGGCAGGCCCCAGAGCGGGCCGGAAATGCGTGGAAAGAGCACATAGAGGACGAGCATGAAGGGCAGCGCCTGCAGGCAGAGCAGCCCGGCATGGCGCAGGGCGGCGCGTGGTGTGGCGGTCGGGCCGCCGTGCAGGCGGACCAGCGTCGCCGTGATCAGCCACAGGCAGGCGAGCAGCCAGAGGCCGGTCGGGATGCTCTGCGAGTAGAAATAGTGGGTCAGCAGCAGGAAGTAGCCGAGCGTGACGACGACCATCGCATCGCGCCGGGAGCGCAGTTCAAGCAGCTTCATGGCCATGAACATGACCAGCATGGCGACGCCGGCGTCGCGCCCGAACAGGGTGCGGAATTCGAGCAGGATACCGGCGCAGCCGGCGCCGACCAGCGCCACGAGCAACCAGCGACTGGGCAGCCGCTCGTCTTTCCACCATTGGCGGCTGGCCCAGATCAGCAGCACCGCAGCCAGGGCGCTCAGCCAGGCCGGCTGATGCAGGGCGTGCGGCGCTGTCGTCGCCAGCGCAGTGGCGAACAGCCAGGGCGTGGCTTGACGGTCGAGCGCTTCGCGGGCCGGGGTGCTCATGGCTCGAACAATGCGAGGGCTTCGAGGCAGCGCTGACGATGCGCGTCACCGCTGGCCGAAGGGATGTCGAGGGCGGGCAGGCGCAGGCCGTAGCGGATGTCGGCAGCGTCGGCGGCCAGCACCCAGCCGGTCAGGATGCCGAGGCGGGTTTCTTCGGGCAGGCTTGGGTCGGTCTGCTGCCAGTCGAAAACCCCTTCGACCTGGGCGCCGCCGGCGAACTGCTTGACCAGCAACGGCCCTTCCATGTCGCGGGCGCTGGCTTTCCAGGCGACATGGCGCGGCGAATCGGCCGGTTGGCGTTGGCGAAAACCGGCGAAGTCCTCCTGGCCGCCATCGCCGCTGCGTTCGCCGCCGGCAGCCGCGGGCAGGGCGGGCGGCAAGGGTGCGGCGACCGGGCACGGATAAACCAGGCAGCGCATGGCCGGTTGCAGGTAGGCCCAGGCCGTGAACAGGCCGAGCGGGTAGCGCGTGGACAGGCGGACGCGCGGCAGTTCCAGCCAGCCGCGCCGGGCGGCGGTCAGCGGAATATTGGTTTTTGTGCTTTTTTTGCCATCGACCGTAGCATTTACCGGAAACCCCAGGTCGGCCGCTAGTTCCAGCGCCGGTCGCGGGCTGGGGCGGTCGTTGTCGAGAACGAGCGGGAAATGGGCGGTTTCGCCGGCAAAAACCGGCTCGCAGCGGCCCGGCGTGACGACCAGTCCGTGCAGGTTGCGAAAGGTGTGGATCATGCCGACGATGCCCAGCCCGGCGAGCAGGAAGACCAGCGCGTGGCCGAGCGCCAGGTTGTAATTGACGGCGCCGAGCAGCATGACGATCAGCGCCAGGGCGAAGAGCAGGCCGCCGCGCGAGGGGACGATGAATACCCGGCGCTGGCCGAGGCGCAGGGGGGCGGTGCCGTCGCTGCGCCAGC
>CAIXSK010000234.1 GCA_903922075.1 uncultured beta proteobacterium
CACGGAAAACTTTACCCTCGTAACCCTTGAAAATTTGATAGTTCAGGTAGCCATCCTCACGGCACCGGCGCGAACCATGCGCCACGCTGCCGCGCAACTCGATCCCATGGCGCGAGAAACTGCTCAGTATCTGTTCAAGAAACTCGGCCGGCTGGCGCCCGGTATTCAGTCCGAGCGTGATCAAGTCATTGTGCAGGGCGACCTCGTGCCCCATCTCCATCAGGCGATTCGCCGAGGAATAGACCTCGGGATTGATATGGAGCTGGTCGCCGCTGACATGGCCAAAATAATTGGACGGGGAATACTGGCCGTCGGGGTGTAACAAGAAATATGTCGAACGGATATTGTGTTGCGCCTCCAGCGTTGCCATGGCCATCGCGTTCTCAATCGACCAATCGACGTCGTGGCGCAACGCCACATGCGGGGTGGTCACGCTTAACGATTCCAAGACGGTACAAAACGGCAAGCCGAAAGAAGGCAGCAGCTCTTCCACATAGCGGGTACCGTCGGTCCAAAGCACAGCTTCGTGCAGGCAGGCGAAGTGGCGGGGCACGGCGCCGGCAGACGCCCCAGACGATTCGGTCATTAGGTCCGGCAAATCTGTTTTAGCGGGCTGGACGGCGCCGGCCCGGCCTCTTTCGCCATCGGCCCAAACCGGCGCGCTGTTGCGCCGTCCTGACAACAACCAGATGGTGGCGCTGGCCGACAGCGCAATCGGCTCGACCGTCAGCGCGTCGAACAGATGTGCATACCGTTGCGACCGTCCTCGCGTCTGCGGAAAATCCGGACATGGCCGAAGGAATCAAAATTGGGCACCGTGCCCAGTACCAGCGTGCCCGCGGAAATAGAGGCCAGCACCGCGATATCGTCCTGGATATGCTCTAGCACCTCGGTGCAGACCACCGCATCGCTGGCAAATTCGGCACACACCTTGGCATCAGGCAGTATCGTGCGCTCGAAGCGGTAGTCGGGACAGCGCGCCCTTGCCTGCACAATGGCGGTATCGCTGAAATCGACCCCGACGTAACTGAGTCCGGGCGCGCGTTCATGCAGGAATTCGGCAAATTGTCCCGGCCCACAGCCTAGGTCGAGCACCTGCCCGACACCGGCTTGCCGCAATTTTTCGGCGATGTTCTCCCATACGGACGCGTATTCGGTATCCGTGCCGTGCCGGGCATATTTCGGCGATTGCGCAAAGATCGCGTCGTAATAGGCTGACGCCGCCTCGTGGCTGTTGCCGCGCCCGGGGGCCTGCTGGCGCTGCACTTCCATCAGCGCGGCCAGCACCGCGAAGTCTTCCTTTAATTTCATGGATTCACCGTAGGCCTCGGCCGCCACGTCCAGCTGGCCAATCAGCGTGGCGCCGCGCGCCAGCCGGTTCCACCAGCCGACCTGGCTGGGATCGAGCGCCAGCGCCGCCCGGTAGCCGTGCGTGGCCTCGGCGTACTGCTCCAGCGCGTAATGGCATGCCGCCAAGCTGGCGTGATAGGTGGCCACTTCGGGCTGAACCGCCGCGGCCCGCTGGTATCCCGCCAGCGCGGCGGCAAATTCGCCCAGCTTCTGGTCCAGGCGGGCGCCGAGCAGA
>CAIXSK010000235.1 GCA_903922075.1 uncultured beta proteobacterium
GAGCCGGGTTCGGAAATCGACCAGATGCTGCGCCAAGGCATCGAGAAAATGAAGGCCGGGAAATAGGGGTAGCGGCATGGTCGATCTGTCCCGCCGCGGCTTCCTGCGCGGCCGAGTCCGACCCAAGGCCGAAATCCGGCCACCCTGGGCCTTGCCCGAAAACGAATTCGTCGACCGCTGCACGCGCTGCAACGATTGCCTGAAGGCCTGTCCGCAAGTCATCCTGGTTCCCGGCGACGGCGGCTATCCAACCGTCGAGTTCAGCCGCGGCGAATGCACTTTCTGCGCCGACTGCGTGACTGCCTGCCAACCCCGGGCGCTGCTCCGGCGCAGCGAAGACGCCGCGCCCTGGCCTTACAAGGCGCGGGTCAGCGACGCCTGCCTGCCGAAAAAAGGTGTCGAATGCCGCGTCTGCGGCGACTTCTGCGATGTGCGCGCCATCCGCTTCCAGCCCCGCCTCGGCGGCAATCCACTGCCCGACATCGACATCGAAACCTGCACCGGCTGCGGCGCCTGCGTCGCCCCCTGTCCGGCGACGGCAATCAGCATCCGCTAAGGGCTGGCGAGCGGGGCCGGCGGAACCAGCGGCGGCGGCGAGAATCCAAGTTCTATCATCTCCGCCTCCAGCTTGAGGCGCAGGATCAGCAAGCCGTGCAGCGACTCCCGCGCCTTGTCGGCAGCCCAGCCGTCGTGGTGCTGGCGCAGACAGGCGTCAACTTCGTGACGCTTGGTCAGGTCAATGCCGCAAACGGCGGCGTAGTGACGAATCTCGTTGTCCAGTTCAGACAATTCGCGATCATAATGTTCAAATCCGCTCATGGTTCCAGCATACCCCCGAAGGAGTGTCCATGCACTGGCTAACACTGCCCGAGCCACGCAAGAACATCGAACTGGCCTTTACTGACCGGGCATCGGCCAAAGCCTGGCTGGACGCCCAACCGCAAACCCAGCCGCAGCAGTTGCTGGCCGCCCTCGCCATGCAGGTCGAGGCCATCGACAGCGTCGGCCTCGACCCGGCCTTGACTGTCGAACTGCTCAACCTGCTGCGCCACGCCTCGGTCGTCGCCCAGGACGCCATCCAGGCGCGCTACGTGCGCAAGGCGCTGCCGATGGCGGAAGACGACGAGCGGACTTTCGAACTGGCCCAGCGCTTCTGGCTGCGCCTTGGCGTCGCCTATCTGCGCGTCGTGCCCGACCTGGCCCCGGCCGCCAAGGCCCTGCCGCTGAACCGCGCCGCCTGCGCCTTCCGGATGGCCGAATACTGTCATTTCCTGGCCGCCCGCGAATGCCCGCAAATCCTCGACCAGCTGCTGTTCGCCGTGCTCGCCGAGGCCGAAAGCTACCAGCTGACCACCCTGCCACTGGCCGACCCCGATTTCAGACATTTGGGCGAGGCCAACATCGCCGGCCACCTGGCCTGGGCCTTCATGCTCCGCCTGATCGACCCCTACCGCCTGTCCGCCGCCCAGCTCGCCGTCGCCAACCGGGCGATCAGCCGCTGGCGCGAACTGGCCGTCTTCCAGCCCGCCCCCGACGACGACCCGAAAGCCCACTCGGTCGACCTCGCCCCGCTGTTCGGCGCCACACTGCCGGCCGACGTGCCGCGCTGGCTGGAAGTGCGCAAGGTAACGCGCAAGATTGACCAGCGCATCGGCGCCCTGCAGGCTGGCGAATCGCCCGAATCCCTGAAACTCGGCCGCGAACTGTCGTCGACCGCCTGCATCCGGCTGCTGCGCGACATCGACGGCCGTCTCGATACCTACCTTCGGCAAAGATCGACCGAAATCGGCGAAATCGAAATCGCCTTCGGGGCCGACAACGCCTACGCGGTGTTCACCGGCGAAATCCTCAATCGCGGCGATGCCATGGACATCGGCAGCGCGACGCTGGCCCACCAGCGCGTCGCCATGTTCGGCTTCGACCGGGTGTCGACGATGCCGACCGCCGTCAAGAAACTGAACGTACCCGGTGAAAACTGGACGCTGGTCGATGGTCGGGCGCTCCGCCCGGCCGACCGCGACGGCGCCCGTCGCCTGTCGCCCTGCCTGATCGCCTCAAGCGAGCAGGGCGTGCCCCGCCTGGGCGTCATGCTTGGTCTGCAGACCACGGCGGGCGGCGCCCTGGGCGCCGAGCTCGCCTGGTACGACGAGGCCATCGAGGTCTGCCAGCTGGGCAAGCCGAAAGGCCAGGAGACGCAGCCGACGATACCGGCCTTCCTGCTCCAGGATGGCGACCAGCTGTCGATGATCGTACCGGCCACCGCCGGCGTCCGCCTGTTCAGCCATCTGGCGCTGGCCGGCGGATCGATCGACCGCGTGGCACCCTACGAAGTGCTGGAACGCGGCGTCGATTTCGTCCGCTACGCCGTCAAGCGCTAATAAAAAGGCCCGCCTTTCGGCGGACCTTGCTTGCAGCATTGAAATGCTACGGTCGGCCCGAAAAAAAGCCAAAACCGTCATTCGAACTCGATGATGATCTGATCCACGGTCAGGCTTTCGCCGGCCGCCGCCGAGATATTCTTCACCTTGCAGTCCTGGTCGGCCTTGAGGATGTTTTCCATCTTCATCGCTTCGATGACCGCCAGCTTCTCGCCGGCCTTCACTTCCTGGCCGGCCTTGACCGCGACTTCGCGGAGCAGGCCCGGCATCGGGGAGAGC
>CAIXSK010000236.1 GCA_903922075.1 uncultured beta proteobacterium
CTGCTGCAAGTCGGCCAGCGCGTCCCCGACATCCTGATCGCCGACCTGATGATGCCGGGCATGGATGGCTTCGAGATGATCCGCCGCCTGCGCGCCAATCCGGACCTGGCCCGGATGGACATCATCGTGGTCAGTGCCATCGATCGCGAGGAAGTGCTCAAGCGCGGCCTGCCGTCGGACATCACCCTCTTCGGCAAGCCGATCCCCTTCCACGAGATCAAGGGTTTCCTGCTCGGCCGACTGGCCGCCCGCCAGCGCATCACCGCCTGAAGCTGGAAAACCGCTTCCGCACCAGATAGCTTTGACCAGGCCCGGCCCTATCCCGGCGGGCCGTACATAAGAAATAGCTCAGGAGACAAAGATGGGATTTTTCGGAAACAGCTCGGCTTACGACAAGATCGACCGTGACGTTACGGCCATTGCCGACGGTGCCGCCGATCTATCGCACTCGGTCGGCGCCCCCGGCAACAACACGGCCGGCCGGATTTCCGGCAACATCAATCGCCTCTTCAGCCGCGTACGCACGCTGATTTCGCATTCCCGCGAGCGCAGCATCAGCATCGCCGCCAACGCGGCGCGGATGAATCACCTGGTCCAGCAGACCGACGACGCCGTGCGCCGCCAGGAAGTGCTGGCCGCCAACGTCTTCGACTCCAGCAACCGGGTCAACCAGTCGGTCGGCGAAGTGGCGATGAATTCCGATGCCATCCAGGCCTCGACCCACAACAACCTCGATCTCGCCCAGCGCTCGCTGGAGCAGATGGAAACCGTCGCCTCGACGATGCGTTCGACCAACCAGCACATCGAACACTTCTCGTCGACCGTTGGCGAACTGCACACCAGCTCGATGAAGATCAACCAGATCGTCTCGCTGATCAACGACATTTCCGACCAGACCAATCTGCTCGCCCTCAACGCCGCCATCGAGGCCGCCCGCGCCGGCGAAGCCGGGCGCGGTTTTGCCGTGGTCGCCGACGAAGTGCGCAAACTGGCCGAGAAGGTCAAGACCGCGACCCAGGTCATCGGCCAGAACACGCAGTCGATGATCAACCTGGTTGCCGACACCTCCGAGAAAACCAAGACCATCGTCGGCGAAGTGACCCGCGCCAACGGTTACATCGAAACCTCGGCCGCCGACCTGACAACCATGGTCGGCGATTTCAAGCGCACCACCGACCAGCTGTCGACCATCTCGGTAGCGATCTACCAGCTGCGCGAGAGCAACCAGGCCATCCACCGCGAAGTCGAGGAAATCCGCGACCACTCGCGCGACATCTCCGGGCGCATGAAGCAGTGTCTCGATTCTGCCAAGACCCTGCGTGAATCGACCGAAGACCTGCAATGCACGCTGGCCGATTTCCGCACCGGCAACAGCATGTTCGACACCCTGCACGACAAGGTCGCCGGTTTCCGCGACGCGGTCGGCAGCGTGCTGCAGAAAATGGCCGAGCGCGGCGTCAACGTCTTCGACCAGTCGTACAAGGAAATCCCCGGCTCCAACCCGAAGCGCTACACGACGGCCTACGACAGCCAGTGCGATGCCGAACTGCCCCGCATCTACGACGACTTGCTGCGCGACTTCCCGGGCCTGACCTACTCGCTGTCGGTGGACAACAACGGCTACGCGCCGGCCCACAACAGCCAGTTCTCCAACGCCCCGACCGGCGATCCCGCCATCGACCTGGCCAAGAGCCGGCACAAGCGCATCTTCAACGATCCGGTCGGCATCAAGCTGGCCAAGAACGAAAAGCCGTCGCTGTTCCAGACCTATGTCCGCGACACCGGCGAAATCCTCAACGACCTGTCGATGCCGATCGTGATCAATGGCCGCCACTGGGGCGCCGTCCGCGTCGGTTTCAACACCGATCTGCTGAAATAGCCGGAACCGGCTTCACCGCAGCCAAATGCTACGGTGAAGCCGAAAAAATGGCCAAAATCAGGGCGCCCTTCGGCACCCTTTTTCTTGGGCCGCTCAGCCGTTGTAGACGATCTCGACGTTTTCCGGCTGCAGCCAGTTGCCCAGCGCATCGAGCAGGGCATCGTCGAGGCGAACGCGCATGGCATCGCCAAGGACCAGTTCGCACTCGGCCACCGCGTTGCGGTAGCGGATACGCACTGCCGCCGGGCCGGGCGCGAAGGGGGTCAGCAAGGCGCGCAGCTTCTG
Organism: uncultured beta proteobacterium; assembly: GCA_903922075.1. Taxonomy (GTDB): domain Bacteria; phylum Pseudomonadota; class Gammaproteobacteria; order Burkholderiales; family Rhodocyclaceae; genus Azonexus. Next base: position 2,165 of record CAIXSK010000236.1, read on the forward strand.
GGCGTCCGAATTGCCGTTCATTTTCAGCAGCAGATGGCGGGCGAAGCGGGCGCGCGCCTCACCCATGGTCATCAGCTTGTCGGCCACCACCCGGTTGCCGCCCGAGAAATCGTCGTAGCTGACCTTGCCTTCGACAACCAGCACCTCATCGGTGACGATCTTGGCCCGCTCGGCCTCGAACAGTTCGTTGAAGACCGAGACCTCGACCATCGCCGTGCCGTCGTCGAGCTGGACGAAGAGCATCTTGCCGCGTCGGGTCATCTGGGTGCGCACGCCGACCACCAGGCCGGCCAGCGTGGTCATTTCCTTGGCCGGCTCAAGCCGGCTCAGCGAGCGGCGCACGAAGCGCGACAGTTCCTTCTTGCAAGTGTTGTACGGATGGCCGGAGAAGAAGAAGCCGAGCGCCGTCTTCTCTTCCATCAGCTTGGTCTTTTCGTCCCACGGGCGGACCGTGACGTATTCCGGCGCATGCTCGTCGGCAACATCGGCGATGTCGAACAGGCTGGTCTGCATGGCATTGCGCTCGGCCTGCTCGGCAAAGTCCATGGCCACGCCGACGGTGGCCAACAGCTTGTAGCGATCCGCTCCCTGCCCGGGCGCGATCTCCGGCGCGATGCTGTCGAAGGCACCGGCCTTGATCAGCGCCTCGATGGTCCGCCGATTGACCATGCGCTTGTCGCAGCGCTGGCAGAAGTCGAAAAGGTCCTTGAACGGGCCGTCGGCATCGCGCGCCTTGAGGATCACGTTGACCGCCTGCTCGCCGGTGCCCTTGACCGCCCCCAGGCCATAGCGGATGGTCGAGCGGTCCACCGGTTCGAAGCGGTAGTTCGAGGCATTGACGTCGGGACCGAGCACCTTGACCTTGTTGGCGATGGTGTCTTCGTAGAAGATCTTGACCGAGTCGGTGTTGTCCATGTCGGAAGACATGGTCGCCGCCATGAAGGCCGCGCAGTGGTAACGCTTGAGCCAGGCGGTGTGATAGGTGACGACGGCATAGGCGGCGGTGTGCGACTTGTTGAAGCCGTACTCGGCGAACTTGGTCATCAGGTCGAACAGCTGCTCGGCCAGCGCCGGGTCGTAGCCCAGCGTCTTGGCGCCGTCGGCGATGGTCTCGCGGTGCTTGGCCATTTCCTCGGGCTTCTTCTTGCCCATCGCCCGGCGCAGCATGTCGGCGCCACCCAGCGTGTAGCCGCCGATGATCTGCGAGATCTGCATCACCTGTTCCTGGTACACGATGACGCCGTAGGTCGGCGACAGGCAGGCGGTCAGGTCGGGGTGGAAATAGTCGATCTTCTGCTGGCCCTTCTTGCGCAGGATGAAGTCGTCGACCATCCC
>CAIXSK010000237.1 GCA_903922075.1 uncultured beta proteobacterium
TGCTGGTGGTCAGCCCCTTCCCGCTGCCGCCGGGCGTTGTCGTCCGCTGCCGCCCGATCGGCATGCTGGCCATGACCGACGAAGCCGGTGAAGACGCCAAGCTGCTGGCCGTGCCGGTCGACAAGCTGACCCCGATGTACCGCAACATCCAGACCCACGCCGACATGCCCGCCCTGCTGCTCGACCAGATCGCTCACTTCTTCGAGCACTACAAGGATCTGGAACCGGGCAAGTTCGTCAAGGTGAACGGCTGGCGCGGTCCGGAAGAAGCCAAGAAGGAAATCGAAGTCGGTGTTCAGACCTACAACGAAGCGAAAGACAAGCCGGCTTACTGATTGGTCATGCTGCGTATCGCCGTTGCCCAGTTCAACGCCACCGTCGGTGACCTGACGGGCAACGTCGAACGCATCATCCACTGCGCTGCCGAGGCGAAAGCCCGCGGCGCGCAGGTGCTGCTGACGCCGGAACTGGCGTTGTGCGGCTACCCGCCGGAAGACCTGTTGCTGCGCCCGGATTTCTACCGGGCCTGCAACCGTGCTCTCGACGATCTGGCTTCCCGCATCGACGGTATTGCCGTCGTCGTCGGGCATCCGGAAGAATACGAAGGCCGCTGCCACAATGCGGCGACGGTCATTGAAGATGGCCGGAAACAGGCGGTCTATCGCAAGATGCGCCTGCCCAATTACGAAGTCTTCGACGAAAAGCGCTATTTCGAGCCGGGCACTGAGCCCTGCGTCGTGACGCTCGGCGGCGTGCGCTGCGGCATCAACATCTGCGCCGATATCTGGGAAGAGGGCGCGGCCGAACTGGCCCGTGCCGCTGGCGCCGAACTGCTGCTTGTCCTCAACGCCTCGCCCTGTCACCTGGAGAAGCACCAGCAGCGTGCCCAGGTCCTGGGCGATCGCATCGATGCGACAGGCATCCCGGCGATCTACTGCAATCTGGTTGGCGGCCAGGACGAGCTGGTTTTCGATGGCGCGTCGTTCGCGCTCGATGCCCAGAAAAACTGCCGGATGCGCCTGCCGGCCTTCGAAGAGGCGCTGGGCATCGTCGATTTCGACGCCGGACGCCTGCGCTCCGAGCAGATGGCCGACGAGTTGTCGCTCGAAGCCGAGGCCTACAACGCCCTCGTGCTAGGCGTGCGCGACTACATCGGCAAGACCGGCTTCAAGGGAGCCATCATCGGCCTGTCGGGCGGCATCGATTCGGCGCTGACGCTGTGCATCGCGGTCGATGCGCTGGGCGCCGACAAGGTGCGGGCGGTGATGATGCCGTCGCCCTACACCGCGCAGATGAGCCTCGACGATTCGCGTGAAATGATCCGCCAGTTGGGCGTGCGTTACGACGAAATCGCCATCGCGCCGGCCATGGCCACCTACTCGGCCTTGCTCGACCCGCTGTTTGCCGGCCTGCCGGCCGATACGACCGAAGAGAACATCCAGGCGCGGATCCGCGGCAACATCCTGATGGCGCTGTCGAACAAGACCGGTGCGCTGGTCCTGACCACTGGCAACAAATCGGAAATGGCGGTCGGCTACTGCACGCTGTACGGCGACATGGCCGGCGGCTTTGCGGTGATCAAGGACGTCTACAAAACGCTGGTCTATCGCCTGTCGCGCTACCGCAATACGCTCTGCCAGGGCGATCCGGTGATCCCGGAAAACATCATCGTCCGGCCGCCGTCGGCCGAGCTGAAGCCGGACCAGACCGACCAGGATTCGTTGCCGCCTTACGAGGTGCTCGACGCCATCGTTCGCGCCTACATGGAAGAAGACCGCAGCCCGCGCGAGATCGTCGCGGCCGGTCTGCCGGAAGCCGACGTCCGGCGCGTCGTCCGTCTGCTGCGCATTGCCGAGTACAAGCGCCGCCAGGCGCCGGTCGGCATCCGCATCACGCCGCGTGGTTTTGGCAAGGATTGGCGGTATCCTATTACCAACCGTTATCCAGACGAATTTTAAGAACCCAGAGAGAGGAGCCAGTCCATGAAGAAAATTGAAGCCATCATCAAGCCGTTCAAACTCGACGAAGTGCGCGAAGCGCTGTCCGAAATCGGCATCAGCGGCCTGACCGTCACCGAGGTCAAGGGCTTCGGCCGCCAGAAGGGCCATACCGAGCTGTATCGCGGTGCCGAATACGTCGTCGACTTCCTGCCCAAGATCAAGATCGAAATCGTCGTCAAGTCGGAAACCACCGAGGCCGCCATCGATGCCATCATCAAGGCCGCCCGCACCGGCAAGATCGGCGACGGCAAGATTTTCGTGATGCCGGTCGAACAGGTCGTGCGCATCCGTACCGGCGAGACCAACGAAGCGGCCATTTAAGGCGCAGTTTCCTCGGCGGGCGGCCGAATGCTACGGTCGGCCCCAAAAAACGGGCAAAATCAAAACAGGGCGACTTAGGTCGCCTTTGTCTTTTTCGGGGCGCGCAACAGGACCAGCAGCGCGCCTTCGCCGCCGTCGTGCGGGCGGGCCTGGCAGTAGGCCAGGACTTCGTCGCGCTGCGCCAGCCAGCCGCGCACCAGTTGGCGCAGGATGGAGGTTTTCTGGGGCGAGCCCAGGCCCTTGCCGTGAATGACCCGCACACAGCGCTGGCCGTGGTGCAGGCATTCGGCCAGGAAACCGGCGAGCCGCTGCCGCGCGTCGTCGCGGTTCAGGCCGTGGAGGTCGATTTCGTCCTGAATCACCCAGCGGCCGCGCCGCAGATCGCGCAGTACGCCCTGGGCCAGGCCGACACGCAGGTAGTGCGGCTCGTCGCCGCCTTCCAGCCTGTCCTGCAGGCCGATGTGGCCGTGCAGGCTTTCGTGCAGCGCGGCTTTTTCGTCGGCCAGGTGTTGCAAGGGCTTGGGTGGGGGCGGGCAGGTCCCGTGCTGAACGACATTGGCTGCGGGAAAAGGCCGGACGCCGGCCATCGCAGCACGAAAAGCCGCCTCATCCGGACTGAGCGGGCGGTCCTGAGGTAAGGGCTGCCCCTTGGCGGGGGCATTCCAGTGGGCCGGCAAGGCATCGTCGGGACGTTTGGCCGGCGCTGCCGACCGGTTACTGCCTGCCCGGGGGCGGGGCGCCGGTTCCGGCTTCGGCCTTTCGAGCTGGACGCGGTCGACCGGCGGCAGCGGCTTGGCGTCCGCTACCGCAGCCTTGAAGGCGGCCAGGTCGTCCGGGTCGATCAAGCCGCTCAGGCGTGGCCGAGGTTGTCCAGATAACGCTCGGCATCGAGCGCCGCCATGCAGCCGGTGCCGGCCGAGATGCAGGCCTGCTTGTAGATCTGGTCGGCGACGTCGCCGGCGGCGAAGACGCCGGAGATGCTGGTCTGCGTGGCGTTGCCTTTGAGGCCGGCCTCGGTGATCAGGTAGCCGCCATCCATGGCCAGCTGGCCGGCGAACAGGTCGGTATTCGGCTTGTGGCCGATGGCGATGAAGACGCCATGCACCTCGAGGTTCTGCGTGGCGCCGCTTTGCGTGTTCTTGACGCGCAGGCCGGTGACGCCGGAGTCGTCGCCGAGCACTTCGTCGACGGCGTGGTTGTAGAGGATGCTGATCTTGCCGGCCTTTTCCTTCTCGAACAGCTTGTCCTGCATGATCTTTTCGGCGCGGAACTTGTCGCGGCGGTGGATCAGCGTCACATGGCTGGCAATATTGGCCAGGTAGAGTGCTTCCTCAACGGCCGTATCGCCGCCGCCGACCACGGCGACCGGCTTGTTGCGGTAGAAGAAGCCGTCGCAGGTGGCGCAGGCCGAAACACCCTTGCCGGCGAACTTTTCCTCGGAGGGCAGGCCCAAGTACATGGCCGACGCGCCGGTGGCGATGATCAGGGCGTCGCAGGTGTAACTGCCGGCATCGCCGATCAGGGTGAAGGGCTTGGCGGTCAGTTGCGCGGTGTGAATGTGGTCGAAGACGATCTCGGTGTCGAAGCGCCGGGCGTGGGCTTCGAAACGGGCCATCAGGTCGGGGCCCTGGACGCCGTCGGCGTCGGCCGGCCAGTTGTCGACGTCGGTGGTGGTCATCAGCTGGCCGCCCTGGGCCATGCCGGTGATCAGCACCGGCTTGAGGTTGGCACGGGCGGCATAGACGGCGGCGGTGTAGCCGGCCGGGCCGGAACCGAGGATGATGAGGGGATGGTGGCGGGCATTCTGGGACATGACGATCCTCTTGGGTGACTGATCGGAAAATTATAGCGTTCTCCGGGCTTCCCAATTCTTCGAAGTTTCTATGAAATTTGGGAAACAGGTTTATAATTGTCTCGTAACTCTATGAACGGAAACTGATTTATGGCAGCTAACCCTTGCAGCTTGAATCCAGTGGTCTTGCGCAATCTGCCGCTGTTTTCCGGCCTGGACGATGTCGAGCTGGACAAACTCTCCAAGGTTGCCTCGCGCAAACGCGTCGAACGCGGTGCCTCGGTGGTGCGGGCCGGGGAGGTTACCGATTCGCTGTACATTTTGCTCAGCGGGCGGGCCAAGGTGACCAATACCGACGAGGAAGGCCGCGAGATCATCCTGGCCTGGCTAGGTCCGAGCGAGTTCTTTGGCGAAATGGGCTTGCTCGATGGCAGCCCGCGTTCGGCCAATGTCGTGGCGGCCGAGGCCTGCGAATTGATGTTCCTGAGCAAGGATGCCTTCCAGCGTTGCCTGCAGGATAACTTCCAGGTCGCCCAGAAGTTGATGAAGATTCTTGTCCAGCGCCTGCGCGAGGCCGATCGCAAGATCGAGAGCCTGGCGCTGCTGGATGTCTATGGGCGGGTGGCCCGCCTGTTGCTCGACATGTCCGAGGAAGTCGATGGGCTGCGGGTCGTCAAGAAAAAGATTTCGAAGCAGGATATGGCAAAAATGATTGGCGCGTCGCGCGAAATGGTCAGCAAGGTCATGCGCGACCTGGAGTTGCGCGGTTACATCCGCTACGACGGTGACCTGCTGGTCATTCCGGGGGTTTGACAATGGGCGCCAGGGCGATTTCCCGGGCGGCTCCCAGCCCGTTGCCGGAAAA
>CAIXSK010000238.1 GCA_903922075.1 uncultured beta proteobacterium
CGTGCCGAGCTTCTGGCCGGCCTCGATCGGCGCGATCAGGCGCGGTTCGGCGACGAAATCCTTGCTGACTTTCTCGGCGTAGCCCTTCGGCACGGCAATCGACAGGTCGGCGGCAAAGCCGGCCTTGACCTCGTTCTGCGACCCCTTCCAGACACGCAGCGTGGCGACCGCCTGGTCCTTGGCGAACAACGAGACGGCGTCGTAGGAGATGTAGCCCCAGTTGAGCAGCTTCTGCGATTCGCTGGCCCGGGCGCTGTCCGAGACGGTGCCGAGGACGACCGAGAGCAGGCGGCGCTTGTCGCGCAGGGCCGAGGAGATCAGGCAGTAGCCGGCCGCTTCGGTGTGGCCGGTCTTGACGCCGTCGACCGTCGGGTCGATGAAGAGCAGGCGATTGCGGTTGGGCTGGGTGATTTTGTTGTAGGTGTATTCCTTCATCGAGTAATACTTTTTATATTCCTCGGGGAAGTCGCGGATCAGCGCCGAAGCGAGCAGCGACAAGTCGCGCGCCGTGGTGTAGTGCAGTGGATCGGGCAGGCCGGTCGAGTTCATGAAATGGCTGTTCTTCATGCCCAGGCGCTGCGCCTCGCGGTTCATCATCTGCGCGAAATTCTCCTCGCTGCCGGCGATGGCTTCGGCCAGCGTGACGCAGGCATCGTTGCCGGACTGGACGATCATGCCCTTGATCAGGTCTTCGGTCGGCACCTGCGTGTCGACCCGGATGAACATCTTGGAGCCGCCGGTGCGCCAGGCTTTTTCGGAAACCGGCAGGGGCTGGGCGAGGGCGATGGTCTTGTTGCGGATGGCCGAGAAGCTCAGGTAGGCCGTCATCAGCTTGGTCAGCGAGGCCGGTTCGAGGCGCTCGTCCGGTTTTTCGGTGGTCAGTACCTGATTGGAACCCATTTCCAGCAGCAGCCAGGATTTGGCGGCCAGCGACGGCGGGATGGGGAGTTGCTGGGCCATGGCCTGGCCGGCGGCGAGCAGGCCGAGCAGGGCGAAAGCAGTCTTGCGAAAGAGCGACATGTAATTTGATCTTTGAGTTGCGTTGGGGGCAAACATTATACCCTCGGCTCCGGGGTGGCCTGCGGCGCCGCAGCGCAAAGCGCCTCGACGGCCGGGTGGCGGATGCGCCGTTCGCTCGAAATGGCATAGATCTGTTCGCTGACGCCGGCCATGGCGCCGAGCGGTTGGGCGTCAAGCTGGGCAGCGACCTGCTCGGCCAAGGCGAGCGGGGCGGGGAAGATGCCCAGCCCGCCACGCCCGAAAGTGGTCAGCAGCGCGCTGTCCTCGAATTCGCCGACGATTTTCGGCCGGATAGCCGTCTGTTCCAGCCAGCGGTCGATCCGGCCACGCAAGGCATGGTGGCGGGTCGGCAGCAACATCGGCGCACCATTCAAGCAGGCCGGGAACTCGCCGCCGTGAAGTTCGGCCAAAGCCTTGGTGGCGAACAAGCCGGTAGCAAATTCGCCGAGCCGGGTGTTGAAGACTTTCAGGTTGCCGCCGACCGGGGCCGGGCGGTCGGTCAGCACGACATCGAGCCGATGCAGGGCCAGGTCGGCGAGCAGGGTTTCGAATTCGCCCTCGTCGCAGATCAGCCGAACGTCGGCCGGCATGCTGGTTACCGTCGATAGCAGGCGGTAAGCCAGCAGTTTCGGAATGCCGTCTGAAATCCCTGCGCGCAGGCGAAGTGTGGACTCGCCATCGCTGTGCTGGACCGCGTCGAGCAGTGCATCGCCAAGCTGGAAAATCTGGTCGGCGTAACCCAGCGCGATGCGCCCGGCTTCGCTGAGCACCAGGCCGCGCCCCTGGGCGTTGAACAGCGCCTTGCCGATCTGCTTTTCCAGCAGGGAAAGCTGGCCGCTGATCGTCTGCACGGCGACGTCCAGGCGCTCGGCGGCGCGGGTGATGCTGCCTTCCTGGGCGACGACCCAGAAGTAATGGAGGTGCTTGTAGTTGAGATGGATCATTGGTTCGGCAGAAAAAATCGAAGAGTTATTCAATTTTGCTCCGATTTTTCGTTTTGTTGCAACGCAATATCATCGCGCCGTTTCTCTAACGAGGAGTTCAACATGAAACGTATTGTCCTTTTCCTGGCGACCAACCTGGCGGTGATGCTGGTGTTGAGCGTCGCCACCAGCCTGCTCGGGGTCAACAAGTTCCTCACCGCCAACGGCCTGAACGTCGGCATGTTGTTCGTCTTTGCCGCGGTGATCGGCTTTGGCGGTGCCTTCATCTCGCTGCTGATGTCGAAGACCATGGCCAAGTGGAGTACCGGCGCCCAGGTCATCGTGTCGCCCAGCTCTTCCACCGAAGTATGGCTGGTCGATACGGTCGCCAAACTGGCCAAGCGCGCCAACCTGCCGATGCCGGAAGTGGCGATCTACGACGGCGAGCCGAACGCCTTCGCCACTGGTGCCACCAAGAACAGTTCGCTGGTCGCGGTATCGACCGGCCTGCTGCAAAGCATGACCCGCGACGAAGCCGAAGCCGTGCTGGCCCACGAAGTGGCGCACATCGCCAACGGCGACATGGTGACGCTGACGCTGATCCAAGATGTCGTCAATACCTTCGTCGTCTTCCTGTCGCGCATCGTCGGCTATGTGGTCGATGGCTTTCTGCGCCGCGGCGACAGCGAAAACAGCGGCCCGGGCATCGGCTACATGGTGACCAGCATGATTTGCGAGGTCGTCTTCGGCCTGTTGGCCAGCATTATCGTCGCCTGGTTCTCCCGGCAGCGCGAGTTCCGCGCCGATGCCGGCGCCGCCGGCCTGATGGGCTCGCCGCTGCCGATGCAGAATGCCCTGCGTCGTCTCGGCAACCTGCATACCGAGCCGTTGCCGCAGAACATGGCGGCTTCCGGCATTGCCGGCGGCAAGGGCGGCTTCATGTCGCTGTTCGCCACCCATCCGCCGCTGGAAGAGCGGATTGCCGCGCTGGGAGGTCGCTGACCCTTGCCGATAGTTGGCATGTGGTTGGCTGAATGGAGTTCATGATGCAACGCGCGAAACCTTTGTTGTTCATCCTGGGCATGAGCGCGACGCTGGCCGTCGCGCAGCCCGAATACGACCTGACCAAGCTGGAAGCGGCGGCGCTGGAGTCCAGCCGTTCGGTGCTGGCGGCGCGTGAGCAGATCAGCGCGGCGCGCCATGCGGTGGTCAGCGCCGGAGCCTTTCCCAATCCGGAGCTGGAATATCTGAGCGGTACGCAGCGCGCACGCGGGCCGGGCGGCAATCCGGGCAATGCCCGCAGCGTCGCCCTGACCCAGCCGCTCGATCTGCCCTGGCGGCGTTCGGCGCGGATCGCCGCGGCGGAAGCCGGGCTGACGGCCACCGGGGCGGCGGTGCGGGCTTTCGAGGCCGATACCATCGCCCGCCTGCGGCTGCAGTATTTCGACGTATTGCGCCGCGAGGCTGAGTTGAAGAATGCCCGTGAAGACATGGCCGTCATGGAGAGTGTGCGCTCACGTATCGCGCTGCGGGTCGAGACCGGCGAGGCGCCGCGTTTCGAGTTGATCAAGGCCGATGCGGAAATGCTCAATGCCCAGAAAACGGCGCAGGCGGCTGGATTCCGCGTCGAGCAGGCGCGCTCGGCGCTGCGTCAGGCGGTCGGTGGCGGCTTGCCCGCCGAGTTTGCGCTGCGCGGGCAGTTGCGTGATGTGCCCGAGTTGCCGCCGCTGGAAGGTTTGCGCCGCCAGTTGCAGGAAACCAGCCCCGATCTGGCGCGGGCGAGGGCAGAAATGGTGCGTGCCCAGCATCAGCTCGTTCTCGAACGACGCCAGCGTTGGCCAAATCTGGCCTTGAAGGCGAGTGTCGACGAGGATCCGGATGTACGCAGTTCAAAGTTTGGCCTGGTCGTTTCGGTGCCGCTCTGGGATCGCCGCAGCGGTCCGGTCGGCGAAGCGGCGGCGCAGCTGATCCGGGCCCGCTACGAACTGGAGGCCCAGGAGTTTTCGCTCGGCCAGCAACTGGAAGTGGCCGTCCAGCAATACGAGATTGCCGGGGCGCAGGTGAGCGCGCTGGAGTCAGGCATCGTCAGGCAGGCCGAGTCAGCCCTGAAGATTGCCGAGGCCGCCTATCGCTTCGGCGAACGAGGTTTTCTCGAAGTGCTCGATGCGCAGCGCGTCTACCGTGCGGCGCGGGCCGAACTGATTGCCGCACGTTACGAGTTGGCGGCGGCATGGGTTGAAATTGAAAGACTGCGGGCGATCCCCGAAGGAAAATAAAAATGAAAAAAAGGCTTTTTTTGGCGCTGACCGTAGCATTCCTGCTCGGCTGCAACCAGGAGAACACAACATCAGCCGACCAGCGGGTGCAGGACCCGAGGCTGGTCGCGCCGTCGAGCGAATTGCTGGCCCAGCTCAAACTGGCCGAGGTGGGGCGTGCCGCCGTGGCGGAAACGCTGCGCGTCGCCGGGCGGATCGATTTCGACGAGCAGCGTCTGGCCCGCATCGGGGCGACGGTGACCGGCCGGGTCACCCAGATCGACGCCCTGCTTGGCCAGTCGGTTGGCAAGGGCGAGGTGCTGGCCCGGCTGAACAGCAGCGAGCTGTCCAGCCAGCAACTGGCCTATCTGAAGGCGCGCGCCCAGCTGGAACTGAATCGGCGCAATGCCGAGCGGGCCAAGGCGCTGTTCGAGGCCGACGTGATCGGCGCAGCGGAATTGCAGCGCCGGGAAAGCGAGTTCCAGATTTCATTGGCCGAAACGCGGGCCGCCTCCGACCAGTTGCAGCTGCTCGGCGTCAGCCCGGCCGCCATCGATCGTCTCGGCAAGCAGGGCGCCGTCGATTCAGTGACGCCGGTGATGGCCACCATGAGCGGCGTTGTCGTCGAGCGCAAGCTGGCGCAGGGCCAGGTCGTCCAGCCGGCCGATGCGCTGTTCGTCGTCGCCGACCTGTCGCGCCTGTGGGCCGTTGCCCAGGTGCCGGAGCAGCAGGTCAGCCAGGTCAAGACCGGGCAGTCGGTCAGCATCGAAGTGCCGGCGCTGGGCAACGAGAAATTGATCGGCAAGCTGATTTTCGTTGGCCAGACCATCGACCCCGAAACGCGGACCGTGCTGGTCCGCACCGAGCTGGATAACCGCGACGGACGTTTGAAGCCGGCCATGCTCGCTTCGATGCTGATCGAGGCCAAGCCGGTCGAGCGCTTGGTCGTCCCGGCCAGCGCCGTGGTCCGTGAAAACGACGAGGATCATGTCTTCGTCGGTGAGGGCGAAGGCGCTTTCCGTCTGGTCAAGGTCAAGCTGGGGCCGGAGCAGGGCGGTATGCGCGTGCTGCAATCCGGCCTGAAGGGCGGCGAGAAGCTGGTCGTCGACGGCGCTTTCCACCTGAACAACGAGCGTAACCGCAAGGAAATGGAGGGATCGTGATCGAGTCTCTCGTCCGTGGGGCGCTCAAGCAGCGCCTGGTCGTCGCGGTGATCGCCGCCGTCCTGTTTTTCTTCGGGCTCGATGCGGCGCGCAAGTTGTCGGTCGATGCCTTCCCCGATGTGACCAACGTCCAGGTCCAGATCGCCACCGAGGCGCCGGGCCGCTCGCCAGAGGAGGTCGAACGCTTCGCCACCGTGCCGCTGGAAGTGGCAATGACCGGCTTGCCCGGCCTGGAGGAAATGCGTTCGCTGAACAAGCCTGGCCTGTCGCTGATCACCCTGGTCTTCAGCGACAAGACCGACGTCTATTTCGCCCGTCAGCTGGTCATGGAGCGCCTGCTCGAAGTCGGCTCGCGGCTGCCGGCCGGCATTACGCCGGTGCTCGGGCCGGTGTCGACCGGCCTCGGCGAGGTCTACCAATACACGCTGGAACGTCCCGACGACGGCGACCGGGCGCTCAGCCAAGAGGAGTTGATGAAGCGGCGCATCGCCCAGGACTGGGTGGTTCGCCCCTTGTTGCGCTCGATTCCCGGCGTCGCGGAAATCAATTCGCAGGGCGGCTACGCCAAGCAGTACCAGGTGCTGGTCAATCCCGACAAGCTGCGCCATTTCGGCCTGAGCATCGCCGACGTCTATCAGGCGGTTGGTCGTAACAACGCCAACGCCGGTGGCGGCGTCTTGCCCCAGTACGCCGAACAGTACCTGATTCGTGGCGTCGGCCTGGTCCGCGATCTGGAAGACCTGCGCGCCATCGTGCTCAAGGAGAAGGACGGCGTGCCGGTCTATGTCCGCGACGTGGCCGAGGTTGAGATCGGCCACGAGGTGCGCCAGGGGGCGGTGATCAAGAACGGGACCACGGAAGCGGTCGGCGGCGTGGTCATGATGATCGCCGGCGGCAACGCCAAGGAGGTGGTCAGCCGGATCAAGGAGCGGGTCGATCAGATCAACGCCAAGGGCATGCTGCCCGACGGCCTGAAGATTGCCGCTTATTACGACCGCTCGGAACTGGTCGATGCGGCGCTGTGGACCGTCACCAAGGTGCTGCTCGAAGGCGTCCTGCTGGTCGTCGTCGTGCTCTTCCTCTTCCTCGGCGACGTGCGTTCATCGCTGATCGTCGTTGCGACGCTGGTCCTGACCCCCTTGCTGACATTCACGGCGATGAACAAGCTGGGCATTTCGGCCAACCTGATGTCGCTCGGTGGTCTGGCCATCGCCATCGGCCTGATGGTCGACGGTTCGGTGGTGGTCGTCGAAAACGCCTTCCTGCAGCTCGGGCGCCAGGCCAACAAGGGCGAAAGCCCGCTGCGGGTGATCCTGCATGCGGTGGTCGAGGTGGCGACGCCTGTCATCTTCGGCGTCGGCATCATCATTCTCGTCTTCCTGCCGCTGATGACCTTGCAGGGCATGGAAGGCAAGATGTTCGCGCCGCTCGCCTACACCATTGCCATCGCGCTCGGCATTTCGCTGATCCTGTCGATGACGCTGACCCCGGTGATGTCGACCTATCTGCTCAAGCCGCCGGCCCACGACGGCGATCACGACACCAGACTGATCGCCGCCATGAAGCAGCGCTACCTGAAGATGCTGCACTGGGCGCTGGGCAACGAGAAAAAAACGGTCGCCGCCGCCGTTGGGGCGTTCGCGCTGACCGTCGCGGTGCTGCCTTTGCTCGGCACGGCGTTCATTCCGGAAATGAAGGAAGGTTCGGTGGTGCCTGGTATCAACCGCGTGCCGAACATTTCGCTGGATGAGTCGATCAAGATGGAAATGGAGGCCATGCGGCTGGTCATGCAGGTCCCTGGCGTCAAGTCGGCGGTTTCCGGCGTCGGCCGCGGCGAATCGCCGGCCGACCCGCAGGGGCCGAACGAGTCGACGCCGATCGTCAGCCTGAAGCCGCGCAGCGAATGGCCGGCTGGCTGGACCCAGGACGACATCCAGGACGCCATGCGCGACAAGCTGAAAGGCTTGCCGGGCGTGCAGGTGGTCATGGCCCAGCCGATTTCCGACCGGGTCGACGAGATGGTGACCGGCGTCCGTTCGGATATCGCCGTCAAGATATTTGGCGACGATATTGATCAACTGAAGAAACTGGCTGGCCAAATTGGCAAGGTTGCCCAGACCCTGCAGGGGGCGCAGGACTTGCGGATCGAGAAGGTCAGTGGGCAGCAGTATTTGTCGATCGAGATCGATCGCCAGTCCATCGCCCGCCTTGGGCTCAACGTTTCGGACGTCAACGACGTGCTGGAAACGGCGATTGGTGGCAAGGTGGCGACCGAGATTTTCGAGGGCGAGCGGCGTTTCCCTGGCGTGGTTCGCCTGCCGGAGTATTTCCGCAACAACGTCGAGGCCATTTCCAATGTGCTGATCACCTCGCCGCGTGGCGCCCAGGTGCGGCTGGCCGACGTCGCCAATATCCGGGTCATGGACGGGCCTGCCCAAATCTCGCGCGAACTGGGCAAGCGGCGGATCGTCGTCGGCGTCAACGTCAAGGATCGCGACCTCGGCAGCTTCGTTGCCGAACTGCAGCAGAAGGTCGATGCCCAGATCAAGCTGCCGGAAGGCTATTACCTGGAGTGGGGCGGCCAGTTCCAGAACATGGAGCGGGCGCTCGGCCACCTGATGGTGATCATACCGATCACCATCGCGGCGATCTTCTTCCTGCTCTTCCTGCTCTTCAACTCGCTGCGTTTTGCCACGCTGATCATCACCGTGCTGCCTTTCGCCTCGATCGGCGGCATCATCGGGCTGTTCGTCGCCGGCGAATATCTGTCGGTGCCGGCCTCGGTCGGTTTCATCGCCCTGTGGGGCATCGCCGTGCTCAATGGCGTCGTGCTCGTTTCCTACATTCGCGGCTTGCGCGAAGAGGGGCGCAGCGTGCGCGAGGCGGTGGTCGAGGGCGCGACGCTGCGCTTCCGGCCGGTGATGATGACGGCGACCGTCGCCATGCTCGGCCTGATTCCGTTCCTGTTCTCGAGCGGACCCGGCTCGGAAGTGCAGCGCCCGCTGGCCATCGTGGTCATCGGTGGGTTGATCACGTCGACCTTGTTGACGCTGGTGGTTTTGCCTACCATTTATCGCTGGTTTGATGAGGAAGAGGTTGAAGCATGAAGGAAATCAAGGCAATCATTCGCCCCAACAAGCTGGCCGCGCTGCGCGATGCGATGATCGTCCTGCCCGGGTTTCCGGGCATGACGGTGAGCAAGGTCGAGGGCTGCGGCGCACCGTCCCGCCATCTGGCCAAGCACACGATCAAGGAGGAGTTGACCGACTATTCGCCCAAGGTGCGCATCGAGATCGTTGCGCCGGACGAGGTGGCGGAAAGCATCTTTCAGCGCATCACCGAGGTGGCCAAGACCGGGCATTACGGCGACGGTCTGGTCTGGATCACCGACGTCGAGAAGGCAGCCTTCATTTTCAAGACGGTGGGCCCTGAATAAAGGTGCTGGTTGATTGATATTTTTGTTAGGTGAGGAGTATTTCACAGTAAATGGGGGCGGATTTTCCTAAAATGACCTGAAGTTTTTCTGCCCTGAAGGGCGAAAGTCGTCTGGAATTTCATGGAAAATCTGCTCACCCCCGGGCCTGGACATCCCTTGATGTCGCCGGCAGAGTTGCAGGAAGGCATCGCCAGCCTGTCGCGCGGAACCTATTTCAGGGAAGCCTCCCTGGAGATGATGCTCAGCATCCTGACCGAGTCGGCGGCGCAGATGTCGGGCGTCGAGCGCGTCAGCATCTGGGCGCTGACCGACGATCATCAGGAACTCCGCTGTCTTGAGCTCTACGAGCGCACGGCGGGCCGGCACAGCAAGGGAGGCAGCCTTGCTGCCGATCGCTATCCCCGTTATTTCCAGGCCTTACGTACAGGCAGTTGCATCGCTGCCGATGATGCCTTTCTGCATCCGGATACCGCCGAGTTTTCTGGCGACTACCTGCTGCAACACAACGTCACGGCCATGCTCGACACGCCAATTCATATTCGTGGCGAACTGCAGGGCGTGCTCTGTCTCGAGCAGGTCGGAACGCGCCAGCCGTGGACCGCAGCCCAGCAGATTTTTGCCCAGGCTGTGGCGAATCTGGTCACGCTGGCCCTGGTCGAATACGAGGCCGGGGAGGCGCGCCGGCAGGCGCAGGCTGCCAACGAGCGCCTGCGGGCGGTGTTTGATGCCTCGCGGGATGCGCTCTTTCTGGCGGATGGCGATAGCGGCGAGATTCTCGATTTGAATCGGCAAGCCGAACTCCTGATCGGGCGCGGTCGCAAGGAGTTGCTGGGGGTGAATCAGGGGGCGCTCTATCCACCGGAACAGCAACAGCGCGCCGCCAGGGAGTTTCGTCGCCTGTTGGAGGGGGCTTCCCCCTGGGCGCTGGTCACCGAGGTTCGGCACAGCGAAGGGCGGCGCGTGGTGGTGGAGGTTACCGCGGAAGTGGCCGATCTGCATGACGGTCGGCGCCTGGCGCTGAGCATTTTTCGCCCTTTTTAGGCATCGACCGTAGCAATTGCCTCGGTCAATGCCTGTAGCAGCCCTTCCAGTTCCTGGCGGCAGTTCATGGAGTCCAGGTCGGCAGCATTCCGGGCGACGGCCTCGGCGATCCGCCGGGCGAGATGCATCACTCCCCAGATTTCCAGCAATTCCGCCTGCTGGGCCAGTTTGATCGACTCCGTCGTCAATGCATAGGCGTCGGGCGGTAGCGCCGCCAGGGCGTCGTGCATTAGTTCGATGCTTTCTGCGGCTTCGTTGACGAACAGATGGTCGAGGACCGTTGAGCGATCGGTGTTCTCCCCTGCATTGGCCGTTGCTTCGAGGCGCCCGGCGAAATGTCTGGCCCGCTCGGCAAAAGCTTCGTGCTCCAGTCCGCCGGGGTCGCCCAGGCATTCGATGGCGCCCGCCAAGGCGGCAATCAGCCGGGGGCCGGGCTGCGCCTCCTCCAGGCGGTCGGCGGCGCTGGCCAGCGCTTCGCCCAAACGCAGGCAATCGCCATCGGCCGTCTCGAGCGCGATCGAGTAAATGTTGAAAATGGCTGGCCGAACGTCGTCGGCGCCAGCGCCGTGGCGTTCCGACCAGCTTTGCGCCAGGCGCTTGCCGGCTGCTATCCAGCGCTCGTTGAGTTTGGCGTCGAAGCGCAGTGCCTTGGGCTTGGCGACCCAAGGCAGGATTGCGGCGGTCGCCTCCAGCGTCGGGGCGAGCGCAGCCCGGGTTTCCTCGAGATCGTCGTCGGGGATGCCGGTCATGCCGAGCTTACTGCGCAGCCATCCTGGCGAAGGCCGCAACGACTTCCGGCGGCGCCTGGACCAGTTCGATCAGCACGCCTTCACCGCCGATCGGAAATTCGTCGTTGCCCTTGGGGTGCAGGAAAGTGATGTCGAAGCCGGCCGCGCCCTGGCGGATGCCGCCGGGGGCAAAGCGAACGCCGTTGGCCGACAGCCATTCGACAGCCTTGGGCAGGTCGTCGATCCACAGACCGACGTGATTGAGCGGCGTCGCATGGACGGCCGGCTTCTTGTCCGGGTCGAGCGGCTGCATCAGGTCGACTTCGACCTTGAAGGGGCCGCTGCCCATGGCGCAGATGTCCTCGTCGACGTTCTCGCGCTCGGAAACGAAAGTGCTGCTGACTTCCAGGCCAAACATATCGACCCACAGGGTGCGCAGCTTGGCCTTGGAAGGACCGCCGATGGCGATTTGCTGGATGCCGAGAACCTTGAACGGACGTGTCATGACTGGATTCCTTTCGTTGAGTGAAAGACGTAATCCATAATTATAGAGATTTCTTCCGGTAGGCGAACACCAGTAAGCCGACCCCGGTCAGGATCATCGGCAGGGACAGCCACTGCCCCATGCTGATCATGTAGGACTGGCCGAATATCCCGGCATCCGGCTCGCGGAAGAATTCGGTGATGAAGCGGAAGGTGCCATAGCCGATCAGAAAAACGCCGGAAGCCGCGCCGCGTGGTTTGGCTCGGGCGGTAAATAGCCACAGGATGGCAAACAGCGCCAGGCCTTCGAGTCCAACGTGGTAGAGCTGCGAAGGGTGGCGCGGCTGCAGGTCGCCGGATTGCGGAAAGGCCATCGCCCACGGCAGGCTGGCATCGGCCACGCGGCCCCACAGCTCGCCGTTGATGAAATTGCCGATGCGCCCGGCGGCCAGCCCCAAGGGCACCAGCGGGGCAATGAAATCGGTGACATCCCACCAATTCAGGCGGTATTTGCGCGACCACAGGCCCATGGCGGTCAGTACGCCGAGAAACCCGCCGTGGAAACTCATGCCGCCTTTCCAGACGGCGAAGATTTCCAGCGGATTGGCCAGAAAATACCCCGGCTCGTAAAACAGCACCTGGCCCAGGCGGCCGCCGAGTATCACGCCGAGCATGCCGTAGAACAGCAGGTCGTCGAGTTGCTCAACGCTCAGAAATCCCGGGTGAATCCTGAGTCGGTAGCGGCCGAGCAAAATGAATTGAACGAAAGCCACCAGATACATCAAACCGTACCAGCGCACAGCCAGCGGGCCGATGGAAAACGCGACAGGGTCGAACTGGGGATGGAGAAGCATCGAGTGCGCAGAGTGGGCTAGAATTAGCCGATTATAGTTCGCGCCTTTTGCAACAGGATTTCGGCGCCTTGTTTCTGACGGAGATTTTCATGCCTCAATACCGTTCCCACACCTCCACCCACGGCCGCAACATGGCCGGCGCCCGCGCCCTGTGGCGCGCTACCGGCATGAAGGACGGCGATTTCGGCAAACCGATCATTGCCGTGGTCAACAGCTTTACCCAGTTCGTCCCGGGCCACGTGCACCTCAAGGACATGGGCCAGTTGGTGGCGCGGGAGATCGAGGCGGCCGGCGGCATCGCCAAGGAGTTCAACACCATCGCCATCGACGACGGCATCGCCATGGGCCACAGCGGCATGCTCTATTCGCTGCCCAGCCGCGACCTGATCGCCGATTCCGTCGAATACATGGTCAACGCCCATTGTGCCGACGCCATGATTTGCATCTCCAACTGCGACAAGATCACCCCGGGTATGCTGATGGCCGCCATGCGCCTGAACATCCCGGTCATCTTCGTCTCCGGCGGCCCGATGGAAGCCGGCAAGGTCAAGATCCAGGGCCAGGTCGTCCACCTCGATCTCGTCGATGCCATGGTCAAGGCGGCGGATGCGGCGGTTTCCCAGGCCGATCTCGACGAGATCGAGCGTTCCGCCTGCCCGACCTGTGGTTCTTGCTCAGGGATGTTCACCGCCAACTCGATGAACTGCCTGACCGAAGCGCTCGGCCTCAGCCTGCCCGGCAACGGTACCGTCGTCGCCACCCATGCCGACCGCAAGCAACTGTTCCTGCGCGCCGGGCGCCAGATCGTCGAACTGTGCAGGCGCTACTACGAGCAGGACGATGCCTCGGTGCTGCCGCGCGCCATCGCCAGCAAGGCCGCCTTCGAAAATGCCATGACCCTCGACGTGGCGATGGGCGGTTCGACCAATACGGTGCTTCATATCCTGGCGACTGCTCAGGAAGCTGGTGTCGATTTCACGATGGCTGACATTGACCGCATTTCTCGCTCGGTGCCCTGCCTGTGCAAGGTGGCGCCGATGACTGACAAATATCACATCGAAGACGTCCATCGCGCCGGTGGCATCATGGGGATTCTCGGCGAGCTCGACCGCGCCGGCCTGTTGCATCGCGATGTTCCGAATGTTCATGCCAAGACCCTGGGGGAGGCGATCGACCGCTGGGATATCGTGCGCGAACATGATGTCAAGGTGCATGAATTCTTCAAGGCCGCGCCGGGTGGCGTGCCCACGCAGACAGCGTTTTCGCAGGATCGCCGTTTCAACGAACTGGACCTCGATCGCACCCAGGGCTGCATTCGTAACAAGGCCAACGCCTATTCTCAGGATGGTGGCCTTGCCGTGCTCTACGGCAACATTGCGGTTGACGGTTGCATTGTCAAGACGGCCGGCGTTGACGAATCGATCTGGAAATTTACGGGCCGCGCTCGCGTATTCGAAAGCCAGGATGCTGCGGTCGATGGCATTTTGGCGGGCAAAATCATTGCTGGCGACGTCGTCGTCATTCGCTACGAAGGACCGAAGGGCGGCCCGGGCATGCAGGAGATGCTTTATCCGACCTCCTATCTGAAATCGATGGGGCTGGGCAAGCAATGCGCCTTGCTGACCGATGGGCGCTTCTCCGGTGGAACCTCAGGTCTGTCCATCGGTCATGCGTCACCCGAGGCGGCTGACGGTGGGGCGATTGGTCTGGTCGAAGAAGGCGATACCATCGAGATCGATATCCCGAATCGCCGCATTCATTTGGCTGTTTCCGACGAAGAGCTCGTCAGGCGTCGGGCTGCGATGGGTGCCAAGGGAGAAAAGGCATGGAAACCTGTGGATCGCGAACGTGTCGTCTCGGCTGCGTTGCAAGCCTACGCATTGATGACGACCTCGGCGGACAAGGGGGCCGTGCGCGACATTACGCAGATCCAGCGACGCAAGTGACCTGTGTCGTGGCTCGGCAAGGTCTTGCGCTGTCAACGTACGGTTGATTGTGTGCGTTAATAGCGCGTGGATGCAAAGACCGAATAGGCCGCCTTCCCAGTTTGCACGGGATAGAAAAGGGTTTTATCATCCTCGGCTGATGTACCTACCAACCCGCAAAAAACGGAGCGAAAAAATGAAAGCTGTTTATGTTGCCATGATGGCCGCTGCAGGTATCGTAATGGCCGGTCATGTCCAGGCTGACGAAGCGCTGGCCAAGGCCAAGAACTGCATGTCCTGCCACGCCGTCGACAAGAAGCTGGTCGGCCCGTCTTACAAGGACGTCGCCGCCAAGTACAAGGGTGATGCCAAGGCTCCGGCCATGCTGGCAGCCAAGGTCAAGGCTGGTGGCAAGGGGGCCTGGGGTCAGATTCCGATGCCCCCCAACAATGTTACCGAAGACGAAGCCAAGAAGCTGGTTGCCTGGGTTCTCGCCCAGAAGTAATTTGCTTCAAAGTCCTCAAAAGCCGGCTATATGCCGGCTTTTCTGTTTTTAGGTGTTGACAGCACTTGGTGTCGTCCGGATAATCTCGGGTTCTTCCGGAGGGGTACCCAAGCGGTCAACGGGAACAGACTGTAAATCTGTCGGCTCTGCCTTCGAAGGTTCGAATCCTTCCCCCTCCACCAGATTGAATGCTGTAGCGGCCAGTGCTGCGGGCGTAGGGTTTTGCGGGTGTAGCTCAATGGTAGAGCTGAAGCCTTCCAAGCTTAAGACGAGGGTTCGATTCCCTTCACCCGCTCCA